>DATGEL010000135.1 GCA_035310145.1 Dehalococcoidia bacterium | reverse complement strand
GACCGTGCCCGGGCCGCCGGCGCCGGCACGCGCGTGCGGCTGTAGGGCGGTGCTGGGCTGGCCCCCCATCTCATCTCACATACCCTTCCCCCAATGCTAGGGGAAGGGCGATCCGGCGTCGGGCGTTCCGGGTCGGCGTCGGGTTAGTCAGGCGCTGTTGGTCGCGCCTTTGGCGCGAGGGGCGGTTCACGAAGCGCCCCTACCCTGCCGGGTAACCCGCCGCCGTTGGAACTTCCTCCCCGGGATCGCCCCTCTCCTTCTCCCAGGATTGGGAGAAGGAGAGGGGGCAGGGGGTGAGGTTGAGGGCCGCACGCCGTTTCTGCGAGGATGAGGCGCACGCACGCCGCTGCCCGGCGCTCGCGCGACGCTTGCCCGCAGGGAGGCAACAGACGCCATGCCGAAGATCTTTCCCTACACGGCCGTCGGCCTGGTGCCCACCGTGCGCGGCGTGCGCCGGCGCAGCGAGATCCGCCGCAACCTCGAACACCTTGCCGACCTGATCGCCGCCGCTTCCTGGCTCTCCAGCCTCGACCTGCCGGTGCGCCTGGTCGCCATCCCCGAGGGCGCACTGCAGGGCTTCACCGACGAAGTCTTCGACCTCGACCATGCCGAGTACAGCCGCGAGATCGCGATCGACATTCCCGGCGAGGAGACGGAGTTTCTCGGCAACCTGGCGAAGCACTGGGGCGTCTTCATCATGGCGCAGGCGAAGGCGCGCCACCCGGAGTTTCCCGACCGCTTCTTCAACGTCGGCTTTGCGCTCGACCCGGACGGGAACGTGATCCTGCGTCATCACAAGCTGGTGACGCTGCTGCCCGTCGAGCACTCGGTCACGCCGCACGACGTCTGGGACCGCTGGATCGAGCTGTACGGCCGCACGCTGGAGGCGTTCTTCCCCGTGGCCGACACGGAGATCGGCCGGCTCGGCGTGACCATGGCGAACGAGGGCAGCTACCCGGAGTACGCCCGCGGCCTGATGCTGGCCGGCGCCGAGGTCGTCTACCGCGCCGCCTATCCGCACCCGGCGACGGGCAACGAGATCTTCGAGGTCACCAACCGCGCCCGCGCCATTGACAACAGCTTCTACGTCGTGGCGCCGAACATGGGCACCTACTTCTTGGACAACACCGCCGACACGGCGATCGACACCTTCGGTGGCCGCTCGATGATCGTGGACTTCCGCGGCAAGGTCGTGGGCCAGCAGCCCTACGGCGCCGGCTCAACCTACGTCGCCGGGCCTGTGGACATCGAGGCGCTGCGCGACTTCCGTGACCGCGCCCTCTGGGCCAGCCTGGGCAAGGATGTGAAGAGCGAGATCGCCCAGCTGATCTACGAGCAGCCGCTCTATCCTAAGAACCTCTACCTGGACCGCGCGCCGATGAAGCACGAGGAGTGGAAGCGCGAGGTCTGGCGACCGAACGTGCGCCGTATGCAGCAGCGGGGCGCCTGGGCGCCGCCCGCCGAGCCCGGCCCGGAGCGCTGAGGCGGCGCGCGGAGGCGCGGGAAGGATCGAAGCATGACCGACGCCTTGCCGGCGTTGCCCGCATCGCTCTGGGAAGACCTGGAAGTCGCGACCACGGCCACGCTCAACACCGTGCTCACGCGCAACGGCCTGCGCAGCACGGCGATGCGCGGCGTCTTCCCGCTGCAACCCGGCATGCGGCTGGCCGCCGAAGCGACGACGCTGCGCTACGTGCCGATGCGCGAAGACATCCGCGACCCGGCGATTCTCGCCAACTCCGAGTATCCCCAGCGCAAGATCGTGGAAAACATCCCGGCCGGCCGGGTATTGGTGGTCGATGCGCGCGGCGACACCGGCGCCGGCATTTTAGGCGACATCCTGATCACACGTATGCGCGTGCGCGGCGCGAAGGGCGTGGTCACGGACGGCGCCATGCGCGACGCGGCGGGCGTCCGCGCCCTGGGCTGGCCGGTGTTCGCGGCGGCGGCGCACCCGGCGCAGCACATCGAACGCCACTTCGCCGTCGGCATCGACGAGGTGATCGGCTGCGGCGGCGTGATGGTGCGGCCCGGCGACCTGATCGTGGGCGACGACGACGGCGTGGTGGTGTTGCCGCGCGCCGTGGCGGCGGAGATTGCCCGCGCGGCGCGCGAGCAAGATGAGCTGGAGAGCTTCGTGCAGCGCACGATCGCCGGCGGCGCCTCGATCGTCGGCGTCTACCCGCCGAACGAGGCCACGCGCGCCGCCTTCGAAGCCTGGCGGCGCCGGCACTGAGCAGCGGCACTGCGCCCATGATGCCGCGGGTGTACCGCCGCTCTGGACGTTACCTTATCGCGGCCCAAACATTGTCGCGCACGTACTTCTTCTGAAATCTGTCGCGCACAGGCTCACATTTGTTGCGGAATAGATGGGGTGCTCCTCTCCCAGCAAGAACCATCCGTGTTCTCAGCTTCGGCACCATCGGGATACGGTTCAGGCCCGTTTGTCCCATCTGGTGCGCTTTTACCCGACCGTTACCGCCGGCAGCGCCCGGAGCCACGCGCGCCGCCTCCGATGCCTGGCGCGTGCGAGGGAACAGGGAATAGAGGAGGCGTGCCCGTACCGTGTGCGGCGCGATCCCAACTCAAAAGCCCCTCTCCAGGAACTGGAGAGGGGTTGGGGTGAGGCCGGCGGGGCCGCGGTCAGCGCCGCTCGGACAGCACGCGCCGCACGGTATCGATCAGGTGGTCCACGTCGAAGGGCTTGTGCACGAAGGCGCGGGCGCCGATGCGCCAGGTGCGTGCGTCCATCTGCGCCACGGCCGAGACGACGATGATCGGCACGGCGCCACCGTAGCGGTGCTGCGTGAAGGCGGCCACCGCCTCGCCGTCGGCCACGGGCAGGCCGAGGTCGAGCAGCAGCAACGCCGGCTGTTCCTCTTCGATGCGGCTCAGCGCCTCCTGGCCGTCCGCCGACGCGCGGTAGCGGAAGCCCTCGTTCTCCAGCGCCATGCCGATCAACTCGCGGATGCTCGCATCGTCCTCGATCACGAGGACGTAGCCCTGCTGGTCGGCGCCCCGTTCCCGCGTCACCGTACTGCCAAACCGCTGCGGCGCCATACGCCCGATCCTCTCATGCTGCCCTCGCCCAGCCGGTGCACGGCCGCCGGCGCCAGCGGCTCGCGCTCGAACGCGACCAGCCCACCGCGCAGACCGGCTGTGCCAGCCGGCTCGCGGCCGATCGCGCTACGTTGATCCTCGGCGGAACGCCGTCGCGCGGCTATCCGGGTGCTCCCGGTATTTCTCACTCCCGCGTAGCACATCGCAGCAATGAAACAAAAAGCTGGCGAGAGCGCAACAACGGTAGCATAGATTTCGCGGTCGCGGTAGGACTTTGCCGGTCCTGTGCAGCATTTTCCGCCCGTGCCTCCTGATGCTACGCTACAGGTCGCCGCTCGCCAGCCAACCGGGAGAGTGATGTCCGGCCCCCCGCCCCCCCGACCGCCGCTGATCCTCGCCTCCGCTTCGCCGCGACGGCGCGAGCTGCTGCCCGCGCTGCGTGTGCCCTTCAGCGTGCGGGCGGCCGACGTCGACGAAACGCCGCCGGCCGGCGCTTTGCCCGAGCGCGCGGCCGCGGCGATCGCGGAGCGCAAGGCGTCCGCCGCGCTGGCCTTCGCTCCGCCGGGCGCCCTGGTGCTGGCCGCCGACACGGTCGTGGCCTGCGACGGCCGGGCGCTGGGCAAGCCGCGCGATGCGGCCGAGGCCCGCCTCATGCTCACGGCGCTGGCCGGGCGCGAGCACGCCGTGTTCACCGCCGTCGTACTGGCCTGCGGCGCGCGGCAGCTCGGTGAAACGGCGGGCGCCCGCGTGCTGATGCGCGGCTACTCGGCGGACGAGATCGAGGCCTCGATCGCCGCCGGCACGCCGTTCGACAAGGCCGGCGCCTACGCGATCCAGGATCCCCTGCTGCACCCGGCAGAGCGCTGCGACGGCTGTTACTGCAACGTGATGGGCCTGCCGCTGTGGACGGTGCGCCGGCTGCTGCAGACGCTGGCGCCCGCGCTGCGGCCCGCGCCGCCCGATGCCACGCTGCTGCGCTGCGCCGCCTGCCCGCTGCGGGACGGCGCGGACTGAATGCTACACTCGGAAGGATGTGCACAAACGCTCGCTCCGCCACGACATGTGACGCGGGGCAGCGGAAGGATGGCGCCGCGTGGGTGGTTGGTGTGCTGGTGGTGGGAATGAGACGAGCGCCGCGGAGCGCAGACCTCCGGTAAGCGAAGAGAGCGAGCAGACCGAGCAGTTCGACCAGGACGAAAACCTGGCCGTGCCGCCGGGCAGCGCGCCGCGCCTGCGGCGCGGCGGCCTGCTGCTGCTCGCCCTGGCCTTCGTGCTGCTGATCACGGCGATGCGGCCGGCCGGCGAGGTGTCGGTGCGGGCGCAGCCCGTCAGCACGCACGTCGACACCGTCCGCGCCGAGTACCAGATCATCCTCAACTCCTACGTGCAGCCGCTGGACCCCGCGCCGCTGCTGGACGCCGCCTGGCAGGGCGCCGCGCGCAATCTGCGGCAGCAGGGCGTCTCCTTCAGCACCGCCGCGCCCAACGCCCGGGGCGACAAGGACCAGGCGTTCGCCGGCTTCAGCACGGCGTGGAACAGCCTGGCCGCCGAGGTTGGCGGCAGAGTCGATCTGGCGCAGCTCGCCTTCGCCGCCGACGACGAGATGGCCAACAGCCTGGGCGACGACCACACCTTCTTCCTCACCCCGGCCGAATACGTGCAGGACCAGCAGGAGCTGGGCGGCGCCGACGCCACGCAGACCGGCATCGGCGTGATCGCCGATCCGCGGGCGCCGCACGTCGTGCGCGAAGTCGCGACGGGCGGGCCGGCGGAACAGGCGGGCATCCACACCGGTGACACGATCACCGCGATCAACGGGCAGAGCGTGCAGGCAACCGTCCGCGCCGCCTTCGACGCGCAGATCAACGGTCCCTCCGGCACGGCCGTGACCGTCAGCGTCGACCGGCCGGGTCAGGGTGCGATGGATATCTCCCTGACGATGGGGCCGTATCTCTTCCCGATCTTCTCCTCGCAGATTTTGCCGGGCGGCGTGGGCTACCTGCGCCTGCGCAGCTTCGTCAACCCCTGGACGCCGCTGCAGGACGGCAAGACGGTGGTGCAAGAGCTGGACGACGCGCTCAACGGCTTCGAGGCGGCCGGCGTGACGGAGTGGCTGCTCGATCTGCGCGGCAACCTGGGCGGTGTCACGGCCACGGCGCAAGCCTTCGCCGGGCGCTTCCTCGAAGACGCGCGCGTGGCCGTGGACACCGACGCCCGCGGCCACCGCGCCGAGACGCTGGCCGACGGTCACACCTTCCCGGTGCAGCGCCCGCTGGCCGTGCTGATCGACGGCCTCTCGGCCTCGTCGTCGGAAGTGCTCTCCTCGGCGCTGAAGGAGTACGGCCGCGCCACGCTGGTGGGACACAAAACGCTCGGTGGGCTCGGCACCGGCCTGCTCTTCCCCCTGCCCGACGGCGCCGCCCTGCAGGTCACCGTTTCGCGCGTGGTCAGCGGCCGCGACCAGCAAACGATCGACAACATCGGCGTGTTCGAGGATGTGGCCGCGCCCAATCCCTCGCCGCAGCAGCTTGCGGCGGGCGATGACCCGGTGATCGACGCCGCCGAAAGTGCGCTCGCCACGCAGGGCTCGTACGACGTGAACCCGAACAGCGACGCGACGCTGCCCGCCGACCAGTTGCGCACCCTGTTTGCGCCGTACGAGCTGACGGCGGGCGAGGTGCCCACCGCGCCGGAGATCAGCAGCGTGCACTTCTTCGGCGACTACGTGATCAACCGCTACGCCGAATGGAACAACTACGAGGGGCCGGGGCGTGACGCCGAGGCGGCGAAGGCGCTGGCGCAGCAGCGCGGCTGGCAGGGCGCGCAGATCCAGTTCTTCGGCCAGAGCAGCGTCGGGGCGATGGAACTGACCGTGACGGATGTCTACGCCACGGCGGACGGCGCGGCGGCCTACCTGAGCGCCGCCGACTTCCCCGATCTGTTGCAGAAGACGGATACGCCGATCCAGCTCGGCGACCAGACGACCGCCTGGCGCGGGCAGTGGGAGGACACGGGCGAGCTGCTGCTGAGCTGGCGGCACGGCCGCATCGTCTTCGCCGTCGGCCTCGCCACCGTGCCCGGCGAAGAGACGTTCGACCCGCTGGTGACGATGGCCAGGGCGGTCGAGGCGCGCTACCAGGCGTCTCCCTTCGCGCAGTAATCGGCGCGGCCCGCGTTGTCCGGCGCGCCGCGGCGCGCCTATAATCCGCCGCAAGCCGGGCGGCGCCATGGCAGGCGCTCCGGCCAGCGGAGGAGGCACAGCGGTGACGGCGACGATCCGGCGGATCGGCGAGTGGGACTCGGACGCGAACCCGACCTTCAACCTCTGGACGATCGGCAACGCCTCGGAGGTCGTGCCTGGCATCTCGCCGCCGCTGTTCAGCACCTTCGGCCAGCGCTTCGAGCACAACTCCGCCGTGCAGGTCGCCGGCCGGCTCAACCTGCTGGACGTGGTGCCCTGCTACCCGGCGCCCACGGGCAACTGGGCCGCCGTGATCGCCGGGCGCTGGGCGCTCAACATCGGCTGGTTCAACGCCGCGATCGGCTCCTGGCAGGTGGGGCGCGAGTCGGGCCTGATGAAGCAGTTCATCAGCTCCACAGAGGGCCAGGACATCAGCGCCAAAGCCTCTGTGGACGACGAGCGGGCGCGGCGGAACGACCGCGCCATGCGCCAACTGCGCGGCATGCTGCCGCGCATGGTCGAGCGCGACCGTGTCAACGTCGAGCGGCTGCGCGCCGCCGACCGCGCCCGCGACTACACGCGCATCTCCGAGCGGGCGATCTGGCGCTACCTGGAACGCCGCGCGCAGACGGCCAGCGGCCTGCTGGGCCACCACCTCTACGTCTCGCTCGCTGCCGGCGACTACACCGACCGGCTGATGGAGTTGCTGGATGTCGCCCTGCCCGGCCATGACCCGGCGCTGATCATCGCCCTCACCAGCGCTCTGCGCGAGGTGGAGAGCGCGAAGCCGGCCAAGGGCGCCTGGGAAGTGGCGCAGGTGGTGAAGCGGCGCAAGCCGTTGGCCGAGGAGCTGCGCGCCCTGGCGCCGCACGCGATCGCCGAGCGGCTGCGCGCGCCGAAGAACGCCGGCTGGAGGGCCTTCGCCGCGGCCTTCGACACGTTCATCGCCCTGTACGGCTTCCGTGGCCAGGGCGAGCTCGATCCGTCGTTCGCCGACTGGGAGGAGGAGCCGGCTTACGCGATCAGCTTCATCAAGACCTACGTCGAAGCGGGGAAGGAGAAGGATCCGTACCGCCTGGAAGAGCGGGCGGCGCAGGGGCGCGAGGCGCTTGAAGCGCAGATCCTGGCCGCCATGCCGCGGCAGCACCGCGCCGTCTACCGGGCGCTGCTCGGCGAAGCGCAGAAGTTCACCCGCATGCGCGAGGCCACGAAGGCGAACTGGGTGCGTTGCGACCGGCTGCTGCGCAAGCCGACGCTCGAGCTGGGCCGGCGCTTCGTCGAGGGCGGACTGATCAAGCAGCGCGACGACATCTTCTGGCTGCTCGTCACCGAGGTCGAGGCGGCGGCCAACGGCGAGGCGGTCGCCGGGCTGCCCCACGCGCCTGCCCGCCGGCGCAAGGAGTCGGAGCGGCTGGCCGGCCTGGAGCTGCCCGAGGTCTTCGCCCTCCCCGTGCAGCCCGTGCCGAAGGCCGCGGTGCAGGCCGGCGCCACGACGCTCCAGGGCATGCCGGTCTCGGCGGGCACGGCGAGCGGGCCGGCGCGGGTGGTGCTCTCCGCTGAGTCGGCGGCGGAGGTCGAGCTGGAGCCGGGCGAGGTGCTGGTCGCGCCCTTCACCGACGCGCCCTGGACGCCCTTGTTCGTGCCCGCGGCGGCCGTGGTGGTGGAGACCGGCGGTCTGCTCTCGCACGCGGCCACCGTGGCGCGGGAGTT
>DATGEL010000134.1 GCA_035310145.1 Dehalococcoidia bacterium | reverse complement strand
CATCGCCGACCGCGCCGCCGAGGAGGCAGCCGGAGAAGCGCTCGCGTTGTTGGGCCGCCGCCGCCGTCATCCGTCGTCGGTTCGAGCGCGATTCGTGCACGGCGCCAGTATCGGCCGGCGGCTCCGCTCTCGCCAGGGCCGGCGGAAAGGCGAGGTGGATGGAACCATCGCGAAATGGTGCAAACCACCCTGCCCGACGGGCCGGCCGGCCTTCACGCTGGAGCTGAAGCCGGCGGCCGCGCAGGCGCCGCCGAGTGAACAGGAGGTGTGACATGTCTCCCCGGCGCATGCGCGCCGGCGAGGACACCGCCGCGGCGGGTGGTCAGCTCGTGGTGCTGACGGCGCGCTGGCTGCTGATCCTCTTCGGCCTTTCGATCACGCTGTGGAGTCCGATGCAGGCCGACCTCGACAAGGTGCGCGTAAGCCTGTTCGTGCTGCTGGGCCTGGCGATCGGCAATTTCTTCCTCAACGCGCGGGTGCTGTCCCGCTCTCGGCTGCCGGATGGGGTCGCCGTGGCCACGAGCCTGGCCGACATCGGCGTGATCAGCATGCTGACCGCCGTCTACGGCGGGCTTTCCGCGCCGGTGTTCGTCTTCTATTTTCCGGCGGTGATCGCCCTGGCGCTGGCCTTTCCGCTGGAGCTGTCCTCCGGCCTGATCGCGGTCCTGCTCGGGCTCTACACCGTGATCTGCGTCCCCGACATCTCTGGCGCGGCCGGCGCGCAGACGCTGGGCGTGCGGCTGATCGCGCTGGCGGGCGCGGCAACGGTAGCCGCGGTGTTTCGCGGCGTGGAAGCGGATCGGCGCCGCGCAACGGGTGAGACGCTCCTGCCAGAGGACCGACCGTTGCCTGAACTCGCCGTACAGGAAGCGGCAATGGGGCACAACGCACAGGAGGTGCCGGCGTGAACTCCCAGTCGATCCGTTCGTTCGCGGCTCCACGCCGCGATCGACAGGAAGACCTCTTCTACGGGCAACTCGCCGTGATCGTGGCCCGCTGGTTCACGATCGGCGCCGGTATCGTGCTGGCGCTCTGGTCCACCAGCGATGTCGCCGCGCTGCCGGCGCCGGTGGCGCTGATGGTGGGGCTGACGGCGCTCAACTTCTTCGCCCACGCGCGCTACCTCGCGAAGCGGCCGCTGAACGGAACGATGGTCGCGGCCACCGTGGTGATCGATCTCGCGGTCGTGCTGGTCGCCGTCGCCGTCTGGTCGCTCGGCGCGGGCCGCGGGTTGAGCAATCCCTTCTTCGTGTGCCTCTATCCATCTCTGCTGGCGCTGGCGCTCGTCTTTCCGCCGCGGCTGAGCCTTCCGGGCGCGGGGCTAGCCGTGCTGGCCTACGCCGCGATCGCGTTGCTGGCCGGGCCCGGCGTGCACGGTCTGCAGGCACAGAAGGACCTGGCCGAGCGACTGCTGACGCTGGGCGCAACCGCCGGCCTGGGCGCCTTCTACTGGCGGCTGCAGCGGCAGAGCGAGCGCCAGGCGAACCGCAGCCGCAGGGACCTGCTGCGAGAGGCCGACGGGCTGAGCTTGCCGTCGCTGTCAGGCTGATCCGCGGCGTGAATGCGGGGTAGGACCATGAAGCTGTTACGATGCCTGGGCGCCGGCCTGCGGGCCGGTCTGTCGCCCGCCGCCGACCCGCGGGCCGGCGAAGCGTCCGGCGAGCCGTTGCGCAGCGACCTGCTCGACCGGCTGAACATGGCGCTCGCCGAGCTGCAAGCGGCGCGCGGCCGCGGTGAGGCGCGGCTCGCCCGATATCACGAGCGGCAGGCGGCGCTACAGCAGGCGGCAGTGGCGGCGATGCGGGCCGGAGAGGGAGACGAGGCGCGGCGTCTCCTCGTGCAGCGCAAGGTCGAGCAGCCGGCGCTGGCCGAGGCCATGGACGAGCTGGCCGCGCTCGCCGCCGACCAGACACGCCTGAGCGAGGAGCGGCAACGTCTCACCAGGCAGCTCGAGGCGGAGCAAGCGCGCCGCCAGGCCGCCAAGGCGCAGCGCCTTGCCGCCGAGGCGCGGCTGAGCGCCTACGAAGCGGTCGCCGCGCTCGAAGCCGCGCCGGCGCCGGAGAGCGACGCGGCAGCCGCCGAGCAACGATCGCTTGAAGTCCGTGCCCGCGCAGCCGCGCTCGCGGAGCTGGCCGATCGGCGGGCCGCGGTGCACGGGGCGGCCGAGAGCTTCGGCGTGTGCGAACTCGACGCCAGCGCCCTGTGCGAGGTGGAGCAGGAGTTGGCCGCGCTGCGCGACGAAGGCCGCTAGCCTAACGCAGCGTCTGCTCCGCGGCCGCTCGGTAGGGATTCGGCCCCGCTTTGCCGTGCAGGTGACCCCAGGCGAAGGGCACGGCGCTGGTCAGGAAGACGAGGAAGAAGAGGACGAGCAGCGAGTGGCCCAGCCAGGAGAGATAGCGTCGCTGCGCCGGGTAGTACCGTACAACGGCGATCTTGGCGAAGATCACCGCGACCAGCGCCGTGCCCAGCAGCGAATGCAGGAATGTGCGCCACGAACCCGTGCCGAAACCGAAGATGCCGAAGCAGGTGAGAAAACCGACGGCGAGCGCGATCCAGATCGCAGCCCAGCCGGCGACGCGGTGATACTGCCGCAGCTTGCGATAGGTGCCTGGCGCCAGGTGGCGGTTGTCGATGATCGCCGCACGCATCGTCAGCACGGCGATCGCGGCGCAGAGGAGGGCCAGCAGCGCCATCACACTCTTCAGGCCTGCGAGCTTGTCATAAATGAACGTGGTAAGGTCGCCCGCGAACTTGCCGCGCACCGCCACGCGGCCCTGCGTCCAGACCCAGAAGCCGACGACGTTGATCAACAGCACGACCAGCACGCCGAGGCCGCCCAGCAGCCACTGCGCCGCGGTGAAGCGCGAGGTGCGCCTCGCCAGTCGCTGCCGGCGCTGCACCGGCGCCCGCTCCACCAGTAGTTCCGCCACCCGGGCGCCCGGCACGCGCACCGCCGCCGCGGACGGTGCGGGTGGCGGTGCGGGTTGTGCCGCGGCCGGGCGTGCCGGCATCGGTGTGAACTGTATGTCGCCCTGATCCTCAGGCGCCGCGGCGGGCCGCAGTATTCCGGGCCGCGGTGTGAAGCCGGGTTCCGAATCGGCCACGACGGGAGCATCCGGCGGCGCCAGGGCCGGTGTGCCGGCGATCGGCTCCGTGCCGGGCATCGGTTGCACTGGCTGCGGTTCGGCCGGCGGCGCGGGCGTCAGCGCGGCGGCGACGGGCAGGTCCGGCGCCTGCTGCGCGGCACGGCGCAGCTCGCCCACGAACTGCGCAGCGCTGTCGAAGCGGTCTTCGCGCTGCTTGGCCGTGGCGCGCAGGATCGCCCGTTCGAGCGTCTCCGGCGCCCGGGGAATGACGGCGCGGATCGAGGGAGGCGGCGACTTCAGGTGCTGCTGCATCACGGCGAGCGCCGAGGTTCCGTCGTAGGGCACGTGGCCGGCGAGGACCTCGTAGGTGAGAATGCCGAAGGCGTAGATGTCGGCGCGCTGATCCACGTCTTCGCCCAGCGCCTGCTCCGGCGCCATGTAATACGGCGTGCCGAGGATCAAGCCGCCGTCGCTGTCGCCAAGATCGAGGCTTTCGGAGGCGACGCGCGCCAGGCCGAAGTCGGCGAGCAGCAGGCGCGGCTGCTCGGTCATCAGCAGGTTGATCGGTTTGAGGTCGCGGTGGACGACGCCGTTGCGGTGCGCGTAGTGGAGTGCGTCGCCGATCGGCGCCAGCTCCTCGACCGCCTCGGCCAGCGTGCGGAACTGCCGTGACCGCTCTCGAAACGTGCCCCCGGTGGCGATCTCCATCACCAGGTAGGCGAGCTCGCCCTGCTCGCCGAAGTCGTAGACGGTGACGATGTTGGGGTGGTTGAGTCGGGCGACCGCCTTCGCCTCGCGCCGGAAACGCAGCAGGAAGGTCGGGTCGGCGTTGAACGAGGGGTTGATGACCTTGATCGCCACCGGCCGTTCGAGCGTGGTGTGCGTGGCGCGGTAGACCTCGGCCATACCGCCGGTGCCGAGCAGATCCTCGACGGCGTACGCTCCAAGTCGCTGCCCCGTGTGCAGTATCGCCATCGCTGCCCTCAGCCCGGCCCCATGCGCGGCCGTGCGGCCAGTGTAGCCGAGTTCGTCCACCGCCTTACACCGTTGTCTGCGGGAGTACGCACGGGCGGCAGCGGCTGGATCGCGCGGCGCTTGCGCCCTCGCAACGCCCGCGGTGCGGCGGCAAATGGCGCGCCGCGCCAGCCCTGTCTCGGCCGCCGCGTCCGTGCTACAGTCCATTGCGGACTCGCGCGGGTGGTCCAAGCGATGACGCAGTTCGATCGTTACTTCGCGCTGGACGACGAGGCGCCGGCGGCGTCTGGGCCCGTCCCGCATGCGCTGCTGTTCCTGCCCGACTGGAGCGAGGACGATTGGGCGCGGTTGCTCGCGCATACCGAGCGGCGGCGCTTCCGCGCGGGCGAATACCTGATCCGCGCCGGCGAGCGTGGGCGCGCGATCATGATCATCGCCGCGGGCAGCCTCGACGTCTTGTTGCCCGGCGCCGAGCCGCGGTCGTCTCCCTCCGGCGACGTCGAGCCCGGGGACGTGATCGGCGAGGTGGGCTTCTTCGACGGCAGCCCGCGCTCCGCGAGCGTGCGTGCGCGAACCGACGGCGAGGCGCGGGTGCTTTCGATCGAAGCATTCGAAGTGTTTTCAGCGTACGAGCCGGCGCTGGCACGCGAGCTGTTGCTGGACCTGGGCCGCATTCTCGCGGCGCGGCTGCGCGCCGCCGAAGCCGGCCAGCGCGCCTGATCCGCGCGGCAGCGGGCCGCACCAAGGAGTCCGCATGGCCGGGGCCCCCGCCTTCCCGAACTACATGCAGATGCCGCGGCGCGTGCCGTTGCGCGTCTGGCTCGTGGTGCGCTACCTTGCCGTGCTGCTCTGCCTGGCGCTGTGTGTGCTGCTGGTGACGCGGCCGCGCGACGGTCTCACGATCTTCTGGGGCGTGGCGATTCCGCTGCTGCCGATCACGTTCTTCGTGGCGCCGGGGCTCTGGCGCAACAGTTGTCCGCTCGCGGCGATGAACCAGGCGCCGCGCCTGCTGCGCATTACGCGCGGGCTCACCCCGCCGGACTGGCTGCGACGCTACGCCTTCGCGATCGCCATGGTGCAGTTTCTTGTGCTCGTCTCGCTGCGCAAGGTGTGGTTCAACAGCAACGGCACGGCGCTGGCGCTGCTGATTCTCTACGCCATGATCGCGCCCTTCATCGGCGGGCTGATCTTCAAGGGCAAAAGCGGCTGGTGCAGCAGCATCTGCCCGCTGCTGCCGCCGCAGCGTGTCTACGGCCAGACGCCGATCGTGCTGCTGCCGAACGCGCACTGCCAGCCCTGCGTGGGCTGCACGAAGAACTGCTACGACTTCAACCCCCGCGTCGCCCATCTGGCGGACATGGGCGACGCCGACGCCCACTGGAGCGGCCTGCGCAAGCTGTTCTTCGGCCTCTTCCCCGGCATGGTGCTGGCGTTCTACCGGGTGCCGACGCCGCCGGCGATCTCCGACGCGCAGATGTACGGGCGCTTTCTGCTCTACATGGGCGTAAGCGCGGGGCTCTTCTTCGCGCTGGAGGCGCTGCTGCGCGTCTCCGCGGTGAAGCTGACGACGCTGTTCGCCGCCGCGGCGCTCGGTATCTACTACTACTACAACGTGCCGGCGTTGTTTGGGCGGCTGCATGATGCCACCGGGCTGACGGCAGGCGACGCCGTGATCTGGACGGTGCGCGGCGCCGTGTTCGCCCTTGCCGCCTGGTGGGTGGTGCGCACGTATCTGCAAGAGCGGGCGTTTGCGGCGCAGGCCGCGCCGGCGCCTGCGGCGGCCGGTCCCGTGCGCATCGGCGCCGGCGCGATCGGCGCCCTGGAGCGCAGCAGCCGTGGCGGAGAGCCGGAGGTGCGCTTCGTGCCGGAAGACCGCAGCTTCGTCGCTGAGCGTGGGCGGACCATCCTCGACGCGGCCGAGGCATGCGGACTGCGCATCGAGGCCGGCTGCCGCATGGGCATGTGCGGCGCCGATCCGGTGTCGATCGTCGCGGGCATGGAGAACCTCTCGGACGTGACCGGCGATGAGCGCGCCACGCTGGAGCGACTGGGGCTGGCCGAGAACACGCGCATGGCCTGCTGCGCCCGCGTGCAGGGCGCGGTCACCGTCTCGCTCAAGCCCGAGCGGCCACAGACGCTAAGCTCCAGCGTGATCGCCGGCTTCAACTTCGATCGCAGCATTGAGAAGGTCGTGGTGATCGGCAACGGCATCGCCGGGATCACCGCCGCCGATCACATCCGCCGCCGTCATCCGCTCTGCGCGATCGACGTGATCGCGCGCGAGCGCCACCTGCTCTACAACCGCATGGGTATCGAGCGGTTGATCTACGGCCGCTCCGCCATGCAGGGACTCTTCCTGCTGGACGAAGGGTGGTACGAGCAATACCAGATCACGTGCTGGCTCAATACGCGCGCCGCGCATATCGATACGCAGCAACGCATCGTCGCGCTCAGCACCGGGGAGACGCTTCCCTACGACCGGCTGGTTCTGGCGACGGGCAGCAGCAGCACGATCCCGCCGATCGACGGCTTTGGCCTGCCCGGAAGCTACGTCCTGCGCGAGGCGGACGACGCGATGGCCGTGCGAGGCTTCGCGCAGGACTATGACTGCCGACGCGCGGTGGTGGCCGGCGGCGGCCTGCTTGGGCTGGAGGCGGCCTACGCCCTGCGCAAGCTCGGCCTGCGCGTGAGCGTGCTCGAACGCTCGGCCGGCTTGCTGCGCCGGCAGCTCGATCCACGGGGCAGCGGCTTCCTGCGTGAATACCTGGAGGGCCTTGGCCTGGAGATTCTCACCGAAGCGGAGACGGCTGAGGTGGCAGGAAATGGCCGCGTGAACGAGGTGCGGCTGAAGGATGGGCGCAGCGTATCCTGCGATCTTTTCGTCGTGGCCGCCGGCATCACGCCAAACACGCAGCTTGCCGCCGAGGCCGGACTCGCCGTGAACCGCGGCATCGTCGTCAACGCGCGCATGCAGACGAGCGTGCCGGAGATCTACGCCGCCGGCGACGTGGCCGAGTTCGAGGGGCAGATCAACGGTCTCTGGCCGACGGCGGTGGCACAGGCAGAGGTCGCGGCGGTCAACGCGGCCGGCGGCGACAAGGTGTTTACGGACACCGCCTCGGTGACGATGCTCAAGGTCGCCGGCATCGACCTGAGCTCGATCGGCCGCACCACGCGCGAGCATCCGGGCGAGCTGGCGATCGTGGACGTCATCGAGGAGGGCGGCGTGCATCGCTACCGCCGCGTCGTGATCGCGGAGAATCGCATCGTCGGCGCGATCTTGTTGGGCTTTCCGCAGGACGCGCCGCACGTTACGGCGGCGGTGCGCCAGCGGGTCGATGTCAGCAGCTGCATGCCCGCGCTGCGCGCGGGCGAATGGGATGCGCTTGCCGCACTGGTCAAGGCCTGACGCCGGCCGGCTGCGCTGCTCAGGCCGCCCCAGCGTGGGGGTTCCGGTCAGCCCCGCGGCCAACCGTATACTGGATGGGATGACCAGCGTGCCTCCTGAACCGCCGCTGCGCGCGGCGCTTGCACCGCAGCAGAGCCCCGCCAGAGAGAACGGCAAGCCGCCCGGCGGCTCGGCGCGGCTGAGGCGGCGACTGCGCGAGCTGCAGGGCGACGACACCGGCGAGCAGATCGCCGCGCTGCTCGTGGCCGGCGTGGCGGCCGAGCTGTTCTTCGTCATCCTCGCGATCCGCTTCTGGTTGACGAAGTTCTTTCCCTTCGCGCCGGGAAGCGGCGCCATCTCCGTGGGCTTTCCGCAGATGATGAGCGGCGACTGGACGGCCGATGCCCGCTGGCTGTCGCTGGTGCTGGCGGCGCCGTTCGGCGCGTTCGTGGTGGCGCTCTGGTACGCGCGGGCGGCGCGATCGCGCCTTGCCGCCGCGATCGTCTTCGGCTTCGCACTCATCTTCGGCCTCACGCTGCTCGGTTGCTATCCGATCACCGCGGCGGACCTCTTTCACTACCTGGCGGACGCGCGCACCCTCTGGGTCTACCACGCGAATCCGATGCAGACGCCGCCGCAGGCCCATCCTTTCGTGATCGGCATCAGCTGGCAGCAGCAGCCCTCGCCCTACGGACCGTTCTGGCAGCTGCTGGCGTTGCTGCCGGTCGTCTTCACCGGCGACCACTACGTAGCGGGTGTGATCGGCTTCAAGCTGCTCGGTCTCCTGTCGTACCTCGCCTGCGGCGCGCTGATCTATCTCACGGTGCGCCGCGCCTGGCCCGGCCGCGAGCTGCTGGCGGCGCTGGTCTTCCTCTGGAACCCATTCGTCGTCTTCCGCGTCGTCGGCAACGGCCACAACGACGCGACGATGATGGCCTTCGCGCTGGCGGGGCTCTACCTCATCGTGCGGCGTCATTGGCGCGCGGCGCTGCCGTTGCTGGCGCTTTCGGTCTGCATCAAGTACTCGACGGCGCTGATCCTGCCGCCGGTGTTGGTGTACGCGTGGTTCGCCTCGGATGCCGCCGGGCGGCGACGGTTGCTGCAGGGCGCGGGGCTGGCGCTGCTGCTCTCGCTGGCGATCTTCGCGCCGTTCTGGCAGGGCGCAGATACCTTCAAGACCTTCATCCAGAACACGAACCTGGTGATCACCTCCGTGCCGCAGATCGTGACGGTGCTGATCCATCCGCAGGCGCCGCCGACCGCCCCGGACGCCGGCGTGAAGCTCGCGGGCTACCTGCTCTTCGGGCTGGCCTACCTCACGGTGCTGTACGCGCTGTTCCGCCGGCCGTCGTTTGAACGGTTGGTCGCCGGCTGCGCGATCGTGTTCATCGCCTATCTGACACTCTCGACCTGGTGGTTCCGGCCGTGGTACTTCCTCTGGATCCTCGCGCTGGCGGCACTGCTGCCCTCGTTCTGGTGGACGGCGCTGGCCCTGGCGGCGTGCTTCGGCGCCACCTTCTTCGACCTCATTGAACAGTACCGCACCAACTGGACCTGGATCTGGGAGAGCAACTTTCGCTCCTACGCTGCGCCGGTCGTCTCCGTCTTCGTACCGCTGCTGCTGGTGCTGCTGATCGGCATGGTCTGGACGCGCGACTGGGCGATGCTCAAGCGCGGCTGGTCCAGACCCATTCGGCGCTCGCGCTTGACGCCGCAGCGGCGCACGCTATGATCCGTGCGTGGCGCCGCCGCAGGCAGAGCGCCGCTCCCGGCCGCTGGCACCGGTTCCGGCGCACAGACGCCGGCCCATGCGAGGTGAGCGATGGCGATCCGCGGCTACGTGTTGATCGAAACCGAAGTCGGCAGCGCCCGCAGCGTGGGCGAGCACATGCAGCGCATGACGCATCAGGATGCGCGCGTCGTCTCCGTCGATACGGTTACGGGGCCGTACGATGTGATCGTGCAACTCGAAGCCGAAGATCTGGACAAGCTGGGCAACTGCATCACCGACGGCATCCAGGCCGTGGGCGGCGTCAAGCGCACCACCACCTGCCTCGCCGTGCGCCTCGGCGGCTAGACGAACCGATGGAACACCCGGCATGATCAGCGTCGAAGAAGCGCTCGAGCGCATCCTCTCCTTCGTCCACGAGCTGGAACCCGAAGATCAGCCGCTCTTAGCTGCGCTGGGCCAGGTGCTGGCTGAAGACGCCGTCGCGCCGTTTTCCATTCCGCCGCTCGACAACACGGCGATGGACGGCTACGCCGTGATCGCCGCCAGCACCGAAGGCGCCAGCGAGGCGCGGCCGGTGTCGCTGCGCGTGGTCGGCGAGCTGGCCGCGGGCTACGTCTACGACGGCGAAGTCGTACCGGGCACGGCCGTGCGCATCATGACCGGCGCGCCCATGCCGCGCGGCGCCGACTCGATCGTGCCGTTTGAAGAGACGGACGAGACCGGCTTCGTGCCGCCGAGCAAGACGGGCGCCCTGGACACGACCGTGCGCGTCTTCAAGGGGGCGAGGCCGGGCAACAACGTCCGCTACAGCGGCGAGGATGTGCGCGAAGGCGAAGTCGTGCTGCCACGCGGCACCTATTTGCGGCCGGCGGACATCGGCGTGCTGGCCTCGCTCGGCCGCACCGGCGTGCGCGTCATTCGCCGGCCGGTGGTCGCCATTCTCTCCACCGGCGACGAGATCCTGGAGCCGGGGCAGCCGCGCCGCCCCGGCACGATCTACGACAGCAACGCCTACAGCCTCGCCTCGCTGGTGACGCGCGCCGGCGGCGTGCCGCTGCGCCTGGGCATCGCCCGCGACACGATCGAAGACCTGACCGCCAAGGTGCACGAAGGCTTGCGGGCCGATCTACTGATCACGTCGGCGGGCGTGTCGCGCGGCGATTTCGACGTGGTCAAAGACGTGCTGCAGCGCGAGGGCAGCATCGACTTTCACCTGGTCAATATGCGCCCGGGCAAACCGCTCGCCTTCGGCACGTTCAGGCAGGGCGAGCGCGTGGTGCCGCACATCGGCCTGCCGGGGAATCCGGTCAGCTCGATGTTGGTCTTCGAGCTGTTCGGCCGCCCGGCGCTGTACAAGATGCTCGGCCGGGTGCAGACGCAGCGGTTGACCGTGCAGGCGGTGAGCAAGGACCGCCTGCGCATGACCGACGGGCGCCGCTTCTACGCCCGCTGCATCGTCTCGCGCGAGAACGGCGGTTGGATCGCGCGTCTCGCCGGCTCGCAAAGCTCGGGCGTGCTCACGTCGCTTGCCCGCGCCAACGGCCTCGCGATCGTGCCGGAGGGCAGCCCCGACGTGCAGCCCGGCGAGACCGTGACGGTGATGCTGCTCGACGGTGAGCTCGGGTAGCAGCTGCCTTCCCCGCCTCAGTGCAGGTGCGCGTCGAGGTAGGCAGTGACGCGGGCGAGCCATGCTGCAGGGTCGTGCTTGAACGTCTGGCCGTGCGTCGCGCCGGGTATCAGCCACAGCTCGCTCGCGGGATTGGCGGAGGCCGCGCGTAGCCCTTCGCTGTTTTTCGGCAGCACGTAGTCGTCGGCCGTGCCGTGGATGAAGAGGATCGGTGTGTTCGGCGCTTTGCGCACGGCGTCGATCGGCTTCACCGACGCAAGATCGACGCCGTCCATCAGCCGGATCGCCAGGCGCACGGCGAAATCGGGGTGCAGCCAGGCCAGCTCCGGCCGCTGCTGCCGGATCTGGCGCGTGATCACCGGCCACGCCGCGGCATAGGTGCTGTCCGCAACCAACGCGCCGATCCCCTGAAGCTGCGGCGCCGCCAGCAGCATCGCCGCCGCGCCGTAGGAGACGCCGATGATCGCGATCTGGTCCGGCGCGTAGCCTTTGCCAAGCACCAGATCACGGGCGCCGAGCACGTCGTCGTTTTCGTGAAGCCCGTAGCTCTGCACGCCGCCGGCGGACGCGCCGTGGGCGCGCAGGTCGAACGTCAGGACCGCGTAGCCGCGGTCGTGCATGGCGCGGGCGATATCGGTGAGGCCGTAGTCGGTGTCGGCTCGATTCTGGCCGCGGCCGTGCACGAGGACGATCGCGCGCCCACCCGGCGTGCCGGGAAACCACCAGCCGCGAAGGGTGAGACGGTCGCCGCGGCTGGCGAAGGAAACGTCTTCAAACTGCGGCGCGATCGTGCGCGGATCAAGCCTGACCGGCGTGCGCGGCTGATGCACGATCTGCGTGTCGCCGTAGACGCCGAGTCCGGCGTAGCAGACCAGCACCACGAAAGCGCCGGCGACGGCGATCGCCAGCGCCAGCCGCCGGCGAGGGTGTGTTGCCGCGCGGGCGGGCGGCCGCTTCAGCGCCGCGTCGGCAGCGTCCATCGCCCTGGCCCTCCGCCGCGATCGTACGCCGGCGGGCGTCCACAGCCCACGTTTGCCGAGGCACGGCCGCCGCTCCGCTGCCCCACGTCGGAGCCGAAGCGCTTCAGGGGTTCTTGGCCCGCTCGGGCCGGGGCGTCGCGCAACAGCCGGAGCCTTCACACGCCGGCTCTGCCACAAGGCACGGTCAGGCACCGCGCGCCGACTCGGCCGCCTGCGCCGCCGGCTCGGCGCCGGACTCGGCGGCCAGCAGCCGGCGCACGACCAGCTCGCCCACGCGCTCGGCCTCGGCCAGGTACGGCGTGTCCGAGAGGATGAAATGCGTGATGCCGAGCGCGATATAGTCCCGCAACGAGGCCGCGACCTCCTCCGCCGAACCGACCAGCCAGGTCGAGGCCGCGCCCGTGCCCACGCGCGCCGGCGCCGTCCAGAGGCAGCGGTCCAGCACCTCGCCCGCGCCCACCAGCTCGCGCAGCCGTCGCTGACCGACGGAGCCGGCGCCGGTCACGTTCTTCTCGATGCGCCGGTCAAGCCGGCCCTCCCAGCCGCCCAGCTTTGCTCCGGCCGCCTGCCAGGCCTCATCGCTGGTCTCACGCACGACGACGGTGATGCGCAGGCCGAAGGCGAGCGGCCGGCGGCGATCGCAGGAGGCGCTGAGCCGGCGCAGCCGATCGATGCGCTCGGCCGCCATCGCCAGCGGCTCGCCCCACATTAGTTGCACGTCGGCCTCGGCCGCGGCCACCTGCTCGGCCGCTTCTGAGGCGCCGCCGAAGTAGAGCGGCGGGTGCGGCCGGCGGTATGGCCGCGGCAGGCAGGTCGAATGCTCCACGCGGTAGAAGCGCCCGCTGAAGGTCACGTCTTCTTCGGTCCAGAGCCGCCGCACGAGCTGCATGAACTCGCGCGTGCGCGCGTAGCGGCTGGCATCGTCGTCGTCGAAGTCGCCGTAGGCGCGGTGCGCGTCCTTGCCCGTGACGATGTTCACCAGCAGCCGGCCGGCGCTGAGCTGGTCCAGCGTGGCCGCGGCGCAGGCGAACTGCGCCGGCTGCCAGTAGCCGGGGCGGATGGCGGCGAGCGGCCGGAAGCGCCGGGTGCGGGCCGCGAGCGCCGTGGCGAGCGTGAAGGTGTCGGTGCGGCCCCAGCCGGAGCCGATCAGCGCTCCGTCGAAGCCGTGCGCTTCCGCCGTCTGCGCGATCTCGGCGCTGAAGTCGAGCGAGCCCCAGCCTTCGGCAGTGTCATCACCGCGGTGACCGCTCTCCACCGTGTTTGGCACGTACCAGAGGAACTCCAGGGGCGGCGAATCTCCCGAGCCCATCGCACCACCGTCCTTCTCCCGCTGCCGGCTCGATTGTACGCCCGTGCCGCGGCCAATGAACGGTCTGCGCCGTGTACCCTGTGAGGGGGCGCGCCGCCGCCCCGGCCGCCGTGGAGACGCTTGCCATGTCCGTATCGCACCGTTTCACCAACCGCCTCGCGCAGGAAACCAGCCCGTATCTGCTGCAGCACGCGCACAACCCCGTCGACTGGTATCCCTGGGGCGAGGAGGCGTTTTCCCGCGCCCGCGACGAGGGGAAGCCGGTGCTGCTCAGCGTCGGCTATTCGGCCTGCCACTGGTGCCACGTGATGGAGCGGGAGTCGTTCGAGAACGAGCAGACCGCCGCGCTGATGAACGCGCGCTTCGTCAGTATCAAGGTGGACCGTGAGGAGCGGCCCGACGTTGACCAGATCTATATGGGCGCGGTGCAGGCGCTGACCGGGCGCGGCGGCTGGCCGATGACGGTGTTTCTCACGCCCGACGGCGAGCCGTTCTACGGCGGCACCTACTATCCGCCGGAAGACCGCCAGGGCATGCCCGGCTTCCCGCGCGTCTTGCAGGCCGTGGCCGACGCTTATCAGAACCGCCGCAACGAGCTGGCCGGCCAGGCGAGCCGCCTGCTCGAATACGTGCGCGAGAACGCCGGCGTGCCGGCCGCGGCGGGAGAGCCATCTCCCGCGCTGCTCGACGCGGCGGCGCAGCAGCTCAAGCAGCAGTACGATGCCGAGTTCGGCGGGTTCGGCGGGGCGCCGAAATTCCCGGCGGCGATGTCGCTCGAGTTCCTGCTGCGCTACTGGCGGCGGCGCGGCGACGCGCAGGCGCTGGCGATGGTGGAGCACACGCTGCGGCAGATGGCCGGCGGCGGCATCTACGATCAGCTCGGCGGCGGCTTCCACCGCTACTCGGTGGATCGCTACTGGCTCGTGCCGCATTTCGAGAAGATGCTCTACGACAACGCGCTGCTGGCCCGCATCTATCTGCTCGCCTACCAGGCCACGGGCAGGCCCGAGTACCGCCGCATCTGCGAAGCGACGCTCGACTGGGTGCTGCGCGAAATGACCGACCCGCGCGGCGGCTTCTATTCGACGCTGGACGCCGACAGCGAAGGCGAGGAAGGGAAGTTCTACGTCTGGACCCCGGCTGAGGTGCGCGCGGCGCTGGGCGCCGAGGCGGCGCATCACTTCATGTCCATGTATGATGTCACGCCCGGCGGCAACTTCGAAGGCAAAAGCATCCTGCACCGCTCGCGCGATCTGGCCGAGGCGGCGCGCGGCTACGGCCCTTCTGCAGCGGAGCTTGCCGCCGAGCTGGCGGAGAGCCGCGCGAAGCTGCTGGCGGCGCGGGCGGCGCGCGTGCGGCCGGGCATGGACGACAAAGTGCTGGCGGCCTGGAACGGCCTGTTGCTGCGGGCGCTGGCCGAGGCGGCGCGCGTGCTGGAACGCGACGACTACCGCGCCGCCGCCGAGCGCAACGCCGAGTTCGTGCTGGTGGAGATGCGCCGCGGCACGCGGCTGCTGCGTTCGTGGAAGGACGGACGCGCCCGGCTGGGCGCCTATCTGGAGGACTACGCCGCCTACGCGGACGGCCTGATCGCGCTCTACCAGGCGACCTTCGAGCCGCGCTGGCTGAGCGAGGCGCGCGGCCTGGCCGATCAGATCCTCGACCGCTTCTGGGACGACGAGCAAGGCGCCTTCTTCGACACGGCCACCGACCACGAACGGCTGATCGTGCGCCCGCGCGACGCCTTCGACAACGCCACCCCCGCCGGCAACTCGCTGGCGGCCGACGCGCTGCTGCGGCTGGCGCTGTTCACGGGCGAGCCGCGCTACGCCGAGCGGGCGCGGCGGGCGATCGCGCCGCTGGCGGAGATCGCCTCCCGCCATCCCAACGGCTTCGGCCGCCTGCTCTGTGCCCTCGACTTCGACCTTTCGCTTACGAAAGAGGTGGTGATCGTCGGCCACGCCGGCGATCCGGCCGTGCGCGCGTTGCTGGCGGCGACCTTCGGCGCCTACCGGCCGCACATCGTGGTCGCGGGCGCGGCGCCGAACGACCCGGAGGCCGTGGCCGCGACGCCGTTGCTGGAAGGGCGCGGGCTGTTGGACGGCCGCGCCGCGGCGTACGTCTGCGAGGGCTTTGTCTGCAATGCGCCCACCGCGGATGTGGGCGAGCTGCAGGCGCAACTCGACGTGGCATAAGTATCAAATCCCTGCTACCGTAATGCGCGTGTTAGCTCCCCGCCGCAGCGGGCGCACGTCGGTTGCTCGTTATGGCGACTGGCTCAGCGCGCCTCAACTGTGCCGTGATGATCGCCGCGCTTGTGATAGGATAACAGCGTTCGTGCGCACTCCCGCCATCTCGTCGCAGTGGAGGCAGGCGTTCAGCGATGAAACGGCTCAGCCTGGCGCTCGCCGCGCTGCTGCTCCTGGTCGTGCTGGGCGTGCACCCGCCGCCCACCCAGGCCGATCCCACTGATTTTGTGCTGACCTCGATCGACTGCGCCTCGGTGCCGGGACACATCAAGGTCACCAACACCAAGAATGCGGTCGTGGCGCTGAACGGCAGCAGCACCTTTCTGACCGTCGTGATCACCCCGCCCGGCGGCGGCCTCTCCACCTCGATTCGCGTCTCCGACCAGGCCACGCCTACCTCGATCAACGCCGTCAACCCCAATGCCACCATCGATCTCCAGGTCGGCCCCGGCGCCGCGCAGAATCCCAATCCCTTCGTCGGCGTGATCGCCGACGGCAACTCCGTTGCCCTGACCAGCGCGCAACTGCTGCTGCCCGGCGCGTCGGTGCAACTCTCGGACGGCACCAACCTGTTCACGACGGCGCAGACCTGTCCTGCCGCCTCGGTGCTCTCACGCACCCTCACGGTCGCCACCTTCGGCTTCGACCTGATCGCGCCCGGCGTGCCCAATTCGGTCTGCGGGCCGGACCTGCCGGTCGGTACGCTGCCCACGGCGGCGCTGCCCGGCCCCTGCCGCACGATCGCCAACGCGCTGTTCTACGCCCGTGACGGCGACACCGTGCTGGTGGAGGCGGGCGTCTACGAGGTCTGCGACACGATCGAGCTGAGCAAGCTCGTCAAGGTCACCGCCAACGGCAACAAGGTGATCCTGCACTCCTTCCTCGGCGTCACCGTCTTTCACGTCACCGCCGTGGGCGCTTCGGTCGGGCCGGTGAACATCGCCAACCATGCCGCGATCGACGGGTTCGCCATCGGCGGCGCCTTCCAGCCGGCGCAGGCGGCGATCATGCTCGACGGCGACGCCTTCACCGACGTGACCAACAACGTGCTGGGCGGGCAGACGCTCAACAATCCGTCCTTCACGGGCATCCCCTGCCCGCCAGTGGGGCAGCCGTTGCCCACCGGCTTCAAGCCGCCCACGCCCGTGGCCAAGGCCGAGATCTTCGGCAACGCCGCCGGCATCATCCTCGCCAACAGCGACCACCCCAACATTTCCAACAACTCGATCCTCGGTTCCGCGATCTTCCAGTTTTCGCCGGTGCTCGCGACCGGCGATGTGCTCAGCGGATTCGGCATCGTTACCGCGGAATGCCTGGGACTGGGCAGCGACGCCTCCGACGGGCTGACGCTGGGCTCCAACCTGATCGAGCGCAACGTCAATGCCGGCGTCTGGATGTGCTCCGACGGCGGCGGCTTACACCAGATTCGCAGCAACGCGATCCGCAACAACGGCCGCGGCGTGATTCTGCGCGGCATCGCCGACAGCCTGCTGGACGCCAACGTGATCTCCGACGACTACCAGGACGCTGTCGTGCTGTACGACGCCTCGGAGAACAACACGATCTCCAATAACACGATCGAGTCGAGCCGCACGCCGGGGGCGGCGGGCATCAGGTTAGGCGGATTCGGGGCGCCGCTGCACCCGCTGGCGACGACGCTGACGGGCAACAAGCTGCTGCGCAACTGGTTCGGGCTGGTGATCGCCGGGGCGCGCAACACCGTGGCGACGGGCAACACGATCACGGCGGAAGACATCCGCACCGCCGTGCTGCTGCAGGTGGGCAGCGTCGGTGCGGTGGTGACGACGCAGCCGTCGGGCACGCAGTTCCACCAGAACCAGATCATCTACAACGGCGCCTGCGCGGCCACGGCCGGCTGCGCCATCCGCCTGGACAACTATGTGACGGTGGACGTGGATGCCACCGGCAACAACTTCGGGCTGCCGCCCGCCACGGATGTGAACACCGTTCTCTGGCACAAGCCCAACGACCCCACGCTCGGCTATATCAAGGCCGACCAGACGGTCCCGTCGATCAGCTCCACGCCGGCGCCGGTGCTGTTCACGCCGTCGCCCTTCCCGGCGAACACGCCCGTGGTTAGCCCGAGCCCGAGCCAGAGCCCCACGCCGAGTCCGGCGAGCACGCCGCTGGTCGGGCCGGCCTGTGTCACAACGAACTACCCGCCGGGCTGCCTGATGACGCCAACGCCCACGCCGACACCGCGCACGGGGACAGAGCCGGACGGCGAGTAGTCCGAGAGGCCCTGCCGCCGGCTCCGGCAAAGCCCCGCCTGCCGTGGACCGGAGGGAAGCGCTGTTGGCGACGCCTGCTTTTGCTCTTGAGTGTGCAGGCGCGGTGGGGCCAGGCGCTTCGGCCGGATCTGGCGCTGCCCAAATTCTGAAACAGAACGTAAAGCAGGGGATCGTGCGGGCTTTTGCGGTTGACGATGTAATTGTGTAACACGTACATTCGTTACGCCCTCGCGGACGATCGCCAAGGGGACTCAACAGTATCGCGTTCTTATGTTACAGTCCCATCGCATCTGCGAAGAGAGCAAGCGGAGTCACCAGCGCCATGAAGAAACGCCTGTCCGCGGCCATCGCCCTGCTGCTTGTGGTGAGCCTCTCAGGACGCGCGGTCTTCCGGGTGCGGGCGGCGCCGAGCGACTTCACCATCTCCTCGCTGAACTGCTCGCAGCCGCTTGGCGATGTCTTCATCACGACATCGGCGTCCGGCAACCCGCCGCTTGTTGATCTGGCCGTGGTGATCACCCCGCCGGGCGGCACGCCTACGACGTTGCCGGTCGATTCGGTGATTACTCCGGCTGGTGCATACAGCGTTACGACGAACGCCACCGTCGACCTGCAGGTGGGCACCGGTGCGACCCAGGCGCCCACGCCGGCGAACAATCCCATCCAGAACGGCGACAAGATCGCGCTCAGCACCTCTTCGCTGCTGACGACGGGCACGAAGGTTGACCTGATCAGCCTGGCCGCGCCGACCACGATTATTTCGACCCAGACCTGCACGGGCGGCCTGGGCACCAACGTGATCCTCACGGTGGACCCCAAGGGCAACGACTTCCTTGATGCCGCGCAGACGATTCCCAATACCGTATGCAGCGCCAGCGCGCCCACGGGCGGCATTCCGACGCCCACCGATCCCGGTCCGTGCGCCACGGTGGAGAACGCCGTGCGCTATACACCACCAGGCGGCTTCGTCGTGGTGGACGCCGGCTTCTACGAGGTCTGCCACACGATCGAAATCACGAGGCCGATCTACATCACCTCGCGCGTCGCCAAGTCGGGCACCAGCGGGCGCACCTTCTTCGCTCCCACACCGGGGACCGACGCCTTCACCTTGCCCGTGCTGCACTCCTTCTTCGGGCAGACGATCTTCCACGTGACCTCCATCGGCCTGCCCGACGAAACGACGCCGACCGTGCCCGGGAACACGGTCAACAACAACCAGCCGCCCAATACACGCCTGCAGCCCTCCGGCCACACGGCGATCGACGGCCTGACGCTGGGCGGCGCCTTCCAGCCGGGCAATGCCGCGGTCTTCCTTGATAACGACGGCTACACCTCGGTCAGCAACAACATCCTCGGCGGCGATGTCTTCAACAACGCCTCGTTCACGGGCGCGCCCTGCACGCAGCCGACGCCCTTCCCGCCGGCCAGCTTCAACCCGCCGCCGGTGGCGAAGCAGGAGACGATGGGCAACTCGGTCGGCATCCTCTTCGCCAGCAGCGACCACCCGAACATCTTCGGCAACGACATCCAGGGCAACGCGCAGTTCAAGTTCTCGCCCACGCTCGCCTCGGGCGACGTGAAGAGCGGCTTCGGCATCACCTCGACCGAGTGCCTGGGCGCCGGCGCGGACGCGACGAACGCGGCCACGATCGCCGTGAACGCGATCAGCCGCAACGTCAACGCCGGCGTCTGGCTCTGCTCGGACGGCGGCGGCGGGCACCTGATCTCGCAGAACATCTTGCAAAGCAATGGCCGCGGCATCGTGCTGCGGGCGATCACCGGCTCGCTGCTGGACACGAACATCGTCAGCGACGACTACGCGGACGGCATCGTCGTCTACGATTCGGCGTCCAACAACACGATCCAAAAGAATATCGTGGAGTCGCACCGCACGCCGGGCGCGGCGGGCATCCGCCTGGGCGGCTTCGGCGGCAGCCTGTTCCCCTTGCAGACCGCCATCTACAACAACACGCTGCGCCGCAACTACACCGACCTCGTGATTGCCGGGGCGCGCAACACGATCGCCAACGCCAACGTGATCACGGCCGAAGACGTGCGCACCGCCGTCTTCATCCAGGTGGGCAGCACCGGCTCGCCGGACATCACGCAGCCGGCGGGCACGCAGATCAATCTGAATCAGGTCGTCTCCAACGGCCCCTGTTCGGCCACGCAGGGCTGCGCCATCCGCCTCGACCAGTTCGTGACGGCGAACGTGGACGCGACCAACAACAACTTCGGCCTGCCGCCCGGCTCGGACGTGAACAGCGTGCTCTGGCACAAGCCGAACGACCCCTCGCTGGGCTTCATCAACGCCAACCAGTCCACCACGGGCAGCCTGCAGCCGGGGGCTCTGCCGACGGCGACGCAGGTGGGCGCGCCGGGCGCGGTCGGCTCCAGCCTGGTGGCGGTGCCCAGCGCGGCCGCGAGCACCACCACGGGCGCCCCGGCGACCGGCGCGACGCCCGCTCCCGGCGCATCGCCTGGGGCGCGGCCCGCCGTTTCGGGCACGCCGTTCACGCTGCCCGCGGGCGCCTCGGCCACCCCGGCGATCGCCGGCACCTCGCCGGTTCTTACCTCGGGGCCGGCGGGCGGCACGACGCAGTATCAGCCGCCGTGCGCCTACATCACCGTGCCGGCGAGCATCGGCGGCCCGCTGGATTCCGGCCGCTTCCTCTCGCTGTTCCAGCCGGTGAGCAACATCTTCTCGGCCTTTCGCATCGACAACGCCACGCACGCGTTCCAGGCGCTGTACTTCAGCAACTCGCAGGCGCCGGTGGATGTCACCACGGTGCGGCCCGGAGACATCGTCGCGCTCTGTCTGACCGACACGGTGACGGGCCCGCCCTGATCGCCGCCGAGCCGGATCGCCCGCGGGGGCCGGTCGAACGAGCCAGTCGCCGGTCCCCGCATCCAAGCCACGAGCTACAGAGGAGTTGACGATGCGGCGCAGACTCACCCGAGCCAAAGCCATCGGCGCCCTGGCGCTCGCGCTCGCCGCACTGAGCCTGGCCGTGCCGGGCCTGCGCCATGCCGACGCCGCGCTGCAAACGCAGGAGTCGTGCGGGAGTACGGGCAGCACAGCGGTTGCCATAGGCAATCAATTCGAATGTGACTTCGTGATCACGTCCGCCGATGGCCCGGTTACACCTAACGCCACGACGGCGGCGACGCTCACAATCACGATCCCCCCGGCCCTAAACCTATTCTTCTTCGGGCCGGGTGTGATCGGAACACTGCCTAACAATTGCACCGCCG
>DATGEL010000133.1 GCA_035310145.1 Dehalococcoidia bacterium | reverse complement strand
GCTCAGGTCCAGTCGTCCCACGACTGGCGGGCGGCCGCACGAGCGCCGGCCAGCCGGTCGCGCGTGGCGGCAAGGACGCCGGCGCCCACCAGCAGCAGGATCGCGATGACGCCGAACACGACGTAGACCTGCACCTCCTGCAGAATCAGGAACAGGGCACGCAGGGCACCGAGAGCGAGGCCGGCGCCGCCCGCCAGCACCAGCGTGCGGCTGCGTGCGCCGATTCCAATCATCAGCGCGGCGACTGCTTCGATCACCCAGAGCGTCGTATAGGAACCCGCCGCGTCCTCGGTCACGGACTGCAGCGCGCTGGCGCCCATCAAAACCAGCGCTCCGGCGATGATCGCAGCCCGCCACAGGACAAGCTCGCCAGGCCGGCGCTTGTCCTGCGGCGCGATCAGGCCAATCGCGATGAGCACCGCGCCGGGCAGGACCGCGGTCGCCTGGAGGTTGTCGATGCCGAGGTAGCGCGCGATCCAGAAGCCGCCGAGCGAAGCCAGTGCAGGGGAGGCGTATTCGAGTAGGGCCCGCCGGTAGAGCCGGCCGTCGATGAACACCAGCGCAGCGGTGACGATCAACGCACCGAGCGCGGCGATGGACCCGGTGCTCGATTTCTCCCAGAAGTCAGGGACGGCGAAGCTTGAGGCGGCCGCGATCCCGGCGATCGTAAACGCGGCCAGCCTGTGCGCCCGCGTGAAATCAGACCGTGCCCAAGCCGCGTGCCCGCCATAGATGAGGATCGCGAGCGCGCTGATCGCCACGGGATACCAGTAGCTCGCAGCGGTGGCCGCACCGAGGAGCAGCAAAACCGCGGCGGCGGCGGCAGCCGACGCCGCCACCACGCCCGGCCACCGGCGATCGATGGCGGTGGCAACGTATGCCAGGCCGGCGTACACGGCCAGCGCCCGGCCAGCGAGGGTCAAGTCGCCCTGGGTGACCGCACTCGACGCCACGCCGATGGCGACCAGGCCGCCGACGGCATAGAGCGGCCACGACCAGCGGGGGCGGCGCCCGAGCCGGAGCACCAGTCCGATCACACCGCACACCACCGGCACTGGGCTGTAGGTGAGGATCAGCGTGTCGGCTGTCGGCTGCGGCGGCGGTGGCAGCAGCGACTTGGCCAGCCAGTACCAGTCGACAGTGGTTATCCCGGCAGCCAGCAGCAGCCAGGCCGGCTGGCGGTCCTCGAGGGCGAAGAGGAGTCCCACTCCCGCCGTCGCCAACAGAGAGACAGCCATCAGCCCGTCCGGGCCGGCGCTGAACAGCACGGGCAGCGCAGCCTGGGTCGCCGCGCCGATGCGGACGAAATTCCGAAGCGCCCGGCCGGGCATCCAGCGCGCGCCGATCGCGTATATCCAGGCCAGCGCGGCCAGCTCCACGACGTAGCCGCGCTCGCCCACCCCCAGCGGTGCGTTCGCGGCCAGCACCGCCAGGCTCGCGCCCGCCCAGACCGTCCACAGCATCCAGGCGCGGCGCGAGCGCCAGCAGTAGAAGCCGTACGCAAGCGCGAGGAGACCTAGAGTCGCCGAGAGCTGCAAGCTCAGCTGAGACGTGTCGAACGTGATCGCCCATTCGGCAATCGCCTGCGCAGCGGACCAGACGAGTGCAAGCACCGCCGCACCGTGGAGTTGCGCGTTGCGCGCAGCACATATCCCGACGGATTACGAATCTTCCCCAGGTGACAGGCAGGGCAACATAACGGCCTTTCACGCGTTAAGGAGAACGTGGAAGGGCTGAGTTACACCCCGGGAGACTCCAACGACTTCGAGCGACTCTACCGGTCCGCCTACCCGCGGCTGGTCCGGACCCTGTATGGGCTGCTGGGCGCCAATGCGGCGGAGGACTGCGCCCAAGAGGCGTTCGAGCGGGCGTACAAGGCTTGGCCCAAGTGGAAGGGCGATGCCCCGGCGGAGGCTTGGCTGTACCGGATCGCCATCAACCTCGCCATCTCGCAGCGCCGCCACGATCAGGTGTTGGGATTCGTCTCCATATTCGTCCCCGGCCTGGCAACTTCCCTCCCCTCGACGGCCACCGGCCAGCGTTCCGAGGTCGGCGATGCAGTGCGCCTCCTACCTCCGAAGTTGGGTGCCGTGGTCCTCCTGCGCTACTACCACGGATACTCGAACCGAGAGATCGCCTCGATTCTCGGCATCGCGGAGCGGACCATTGGATGGCGCCTCGCCCGAGCCATGGACCGGCTCCGACGGGAATTGGACAGCGGACTTGCCGACTACGAAGCTCTGCAGCGTCTCTTCTTATGACCGACATGACGCGATTTGATCCCGAGTTCGAAGCGTGGTT
>DATGEL010000132.1 GCA_035310145.1 Dehalococcoidia bacterium | reverse complement strand
GCGTTCCCACAGCGCATCCGGCATGCCCCAGTAGCGCGGCTCCGCCACCCCACGCGTCCGATTCGTCTCCTCCATCTCATCCCTCGCCGTCGCTTTGCTCACCTCCATTATGGTCAATGCAACCCCAACTGGGATCGGCTCGTACGCGGCGATCGCATCGTCGAGCGCTTCCGACGCAACCTCGCTCACTACCTCGCAGGCGAGCCACTCGAAGGCGTGATCGACAAGCACAAAGGGTACTGAAGCAGGGAAGCGATCGTGGCCGACTTGTATGACGGTGGCGCGGGCGAGCAGGCGCTGACCGGTGTGACGGTGCTGGAACTTGGCGAATCGATCGCCGCGCCGTTCTGCAGCAAGCTGCTGGCCTGTTACGGCGCCATGGTGCTGAAAATCGAGCCGCCCGGCCGCGGCGATCCGTCGCGCGCGGTTGGGCCGTTCGCGGCCTCCGGCCCCAATCGCGAGCGCGGCGTCCTGCATCTGTACCTGGATACGGGCAAACAGAGCGTGACCCTCGATCTGGACCAGGCTGCGGGGCAGCAGCTCGCGCGGCGGCTGGCCGCGCAGGCCGACATCCTCGTCGAGAACCTGCCGCCGGGCGAGCTGGCCAACCGGGGTCTGGGCTATGAAACGCTGCGAGCCGAGAATTCGCGGCTGGTTTTCGTCTCCCTCAGCGCCTTCGGTCAGAGCGGCCCGCGCGCCCGCTGGCAGGCCACCGACCTGACCAGTTATGCGTCCGGCGGCCAGATGCACCTGACCGGTGACCCGGACCGGGAGCCCCTGAGGCCCGGCGGGGAGCAGGCCGGCTACCAGCTCGGCCTCAACGGTTTCAGCGCCGCGCTGGTGGGGCTGTGGGACGCGCTGGAGACGGGCGAGGGCCAGTGGATCGACATCTCGGCGCAAGAAGCGATGGCCTCGACCCTGGAGATCGCGCTCAACAGCTACGCGTACACCGGCCGCGACATCTGGGCGACGCGCCGCGGCAACATCAACTCAGCGGTGTTGGGTCTCTATCCCTGCGCCGATGGGTACCTCGGCGTCCACGCGATGCCGCGCAACGTGCCGCCGCTCTTCAACGTGATGGATATGCCGGAGCTTGTGGACGACCCGCGCTTCAACAGCGGGGCGGCGCGGCTGGCCAACGACGACGACCTCACGGCACTGATCTACGCCTGGGCCGCCGACAAGCCAAAGCGAGAAGTGTATGAACGCGCCGGCTCGATGCGCGGACCGATCGCCTTCGTGCACAACATGGCCGATCTGCTGGAATCGCCGCAGCTCGCGGCCCGCGGTTTCCTGAGAGAGCTGGACCATCCGGCCGCCGGCCGGCTGACCTATCCCGGACCGCCCTTTGCCATGAGCGCGTCGCCCGGCCGCATCGAGCGGGCGCCGCTGCTGGGTGAGCATACGGCCAGCGTGTTGCGCGAGCGCCTCGGCCTCAGCGACGAGGATTTGCGGGTGCTCAGCGGGCAGGGCGCCGTCTGAACCGAAAAGCAGCAAAGTCCTTACAGGTTTACAGCTTTCTAACAACGCGGCCGTCGCGTGGCCCGCTCACTGGTGCCCGCGTCGTGCACGGTCGCTGCTGACTCCGCATCGAGTCACCGTGTCCACGCCTGCGCAGCGCAATGCAGTCGGCATCGCCGCCGTCATGGCAGGGGTGCCCTCCGGTCCCGGCCAGGGCGTCTGATACACGTATGAGATATTCCTGCCCATGGGAGTTGCATACACACAACAATGCGCCGGCGCACATCTTGCTTCAGTTGCTATACTCCGCACCGTTCATCTCGCAGTAAAAGCGTTCGCGTCGGTGCCAGAGAAGGAGTCCATCATGAGACCCCGCCAATCGCTCGCTCGGATCGCTGCGCTGGCACTCCTCATCCTGGCCTCGGCTTTCATCTCCCGACGGGTGCATGCCGGCGGAGATGTTCCCACCATCATCGGCGTGAACGAGCCCCACGACACCGTGGTCAGCCCGTTGAACCCGCATAAGGTGGCCGTCTCCGCCGCCAACGCGCTGTGGCTTTCGAACGACGAGGGCCGTACCAACTTTGCCTTCATCAACTTCCCCTTCCCCAACGGTCCGGCGCCGCTCAGCTACGGAACCTGCGGCGACAGCTCGCTGGCCTTCGACCTGCAGGGCCGGCTGTTCTGGACGATCCTCGGTTGCGGCACGGATGCCGGCAACAACAAGGATGTGGGCATCTTCGTCGCCCGCATCAACTTCGACCTGGGAACGATCGACGCGGGCTTCCCGGTGTGCGCCGCGTGCGGCAACGACAATAATCGTGACAAGCAGTGGATTATCGTCGACGCCAGCCCGAGCAGCCCGTTCAAGGGCAATGTCTACATCGCCTGGAGCGATATCGGCTCCGCCAACCAGATCAAGTTCATGCGTTCGACCGATGGCGGCTCGACCTGGTCCGCTTCAGCGAACCTCTCCAACGTCAAGGGCGAATGCGCCAATGACGCGCGCTTCCCCGACGATGCCGTTGACGCGGCCGGCAACCTCTATATCGCCTGGCACGCCTACTGCAACAACGTCAACGGCACGAATGCCGACGGGACGTCGGGCGTCATCAACATCGTGCGCTCGCCGAACGCCGGCGCCGACATCCTCGCCGGCACGTTCAACACGCCCGTTCAGGCCTTCCTGCCGGGCCAGGCCGAGGTGACCTGGAACCTGCAAACCTTCGCCTGCACGGTGCCGGGATCGAAATCGCTCTGGGCCGGGGCGCTGCAGCCGTTCGTGCTGCCCGATCCCAATCGCCCCGGCAACGTCTACGTCATCGCCGACGACAACCCGGGAAACAATTACTGCAGCGGCGACCAGTCGGACGTGGTCTTCGCACGCTCCACCGACTTCGGCGCGAGCTGGACGCGCAGCACGATCAGTCACGGTCCGGTGGGTACGTTCCAGGTCTTCGGCACCGGCGCGATCGATCAGCTCGGCAACATGTATGCCACCTGGTACGACAGCCGCGAGGGGAACAAGAACGCCGGCGGTGACTTCCTGCTCGATCGGTACGCGACGGTCAGCCGCGACGGTGGTCTGACGTGGAGCAACGATTTCCGCATCAACGACACGCACTTCGATCCTGATGCGGGCGCAGGCTGCTTCGGCAACCCGTGCGGCGTGCCGAACACCCTGCGCATCGGCGAGTACAACGGCGCCGCGGCCGCCAACGGCTACGGCTATGTCTCCTTCACCGGCAACACGGTCGGGGGCAATCCGCCGGCGCCGAACGGGCAGCAAATCCTGCTGGACGTCTTCAGCATCCTCGGCCAGTTCCCGGACGCCTATGAGCCGAACGACTCTCGCGATCCCGGCGTCGCAACCGATTTGGGATCCCCCGATTCCTTCACGTTGAGCGGCACGATCAACACGCCGCTTGACGAAGACTTCTTCCGTGTTGTCGCCCACAACACCGGCAAGCTTGCCTTTACCATGCAAAGCGACAGCCGCGCCTCCGACCTCGACATCCAGATGCAGGATGCGGCCGGGAAGGCGGTGGCAACCGCGACTGCTGGACTCGATTCGAACGACACCGAGAGCATCACCATCCCGGCGGTTGCGGGCCAGGTGTACTTCTTGCGCGTGTTCGCGGAGCCGAATCAGCCGCCGCCCTCGGAAAATACCTACTCGCTGGCGATCGTGAACACGCCGGCGCCCGTGCCCTTCGGCATCACTCTGGCGCCCGGCTCCGACAGCGGCCGCGACGCGCACGACAATGTCACGAACGTGAACAAGCCAACGGTGCAGCTGCAGGTGACGACGACGACGGCACTCAACGGCATCGCCTTCTCGCCCACGAACGATGCCAACCTCGCCGACGATGCGCCCGGTTACAAGGTCGGTGTCTTCGCCGACGGCGCCCTCGCCGGCTTCGCTGCGCCGGCCGGCGGCAACCTCTTCAGCTTCACCTTCCCGTCCGCTCTGGCCGACGGCCTGCGATCGATCACGGCCAGGGTGTTCATTGTCGATCCAGCGTCGCCACCGGCCGGTCCGCACGCGGTCGGCTCCGGTGGCGAGTCCGGTGCGCTGCAGGTGACGATCGACACGGCGGCGCCCGCTGCTGCGCCCGCGCCGGACCTGATTGCGTCGAGCGACACGGGCGGCGTCAACGATGACAACATCACCACGATCACCACGCCGCAGTTCGCCGGAACGGGCGAGACAAACGCGCTTGTGCGGCTGTACGCGAACGGCGCCCAGGTGGGCAGCGATCTTGTCACCGCCGGCGGCACGTACCAGGTGACGTCCGTGGCCCTGAACGACGGAGTCTACAACGTCACCGTGCAGCTCGAAGACCTCGCCGGCAACGTAAGCGCGCCGTCCGCGGCGCTGAAGGTCACGATCGCCAATCGGTCGCTGACGCTGCCGGGTGGCACCGCCAGCGCGGCGGGCGGGCCGGTGACGGTCGATCTTGCGGCAGGCACGATCGCCGGTTTCGGCGGCGTCGCCGGCGTGAGCGGCAAGATCGGCATCGTCGGCATCCCCGTGGTCAACATCGACGCCAACGGCAAGGCGCTGACGATCCTTGGCACTCCGGGCGACGATCAGCTGACCTACACGCCCACGGGCGCCAACGCCGGCACGGTCCTGGTAGGGGCATCCGTGCAGTTCTTCTCGCTCACCGGAGTCGGCGGCACCTTCACCATAGACCCGCTGACCGGGAACAACGACGTTGTCACCGTCATGGGCAGCGCCGGCGCCGATACCGTCACCGGCAACGTCGACACCGTCTCCACCGTGCAGGTGAACGCGCTGCTGACCGTCTCGATTCCAACCGCGGATGTTGATCAGCTGGCCATCAGCACACTGGATGGAGCCGACTCCATCACGCTGAATGTGGCGGACACGGTGAGCGCCAATCTCAGCGTCGACGCCGGCGATCCGGCGCCCGCGCCGAACAAGGCCGGCGATCTGCTGACCGTCAATGCGAGTTCGCCGCAGGGGAAGGTGGCGAATGCGCCCGGCGGCCCGACCCAGGGTTCTGGTGTGGTAACCGTCAGCTACCCGAAGACGACGAACGCTACGACTAAGATCGCCTACACGGGAGTGGAGAAGTTCAGCAAGTAGCCGCCCCGGCCCGCTTGAACGCATTGGCAGCCGCGCTCCCGAACGGAGCGCGGCTGCCTCTTGTTGGCCCGGGAGTGGGGCAGGCGACAGCGCAGGTGCAGCACTGGCCGCGTGACCGCCGCCGCGGAATGTGCTTGACTCAGCCTGGAGCGGCACGAGCGGGAACGGGCCTCGTCCGTGGGTCCCGGTCTCATGCACGCGTACGCCGCCTCAGGAGCGCACATTGAGCCACGAGCCAGGGACAGATCTCGCCTCTGCCCGGTTCGCCGCGGCCGTGCCGCCGGCGCGGCGCCTGCCGCTGGCGAACGTGCGCATCGCCGACCTGACGGCGGTGTGGGCCGGGCCGTACGCGACGCGGCTGCTGGCCGACATGGGCGCGGAGGTGATCAAGGTCGAGGCGGTGAACGCGCCGGATCTGCTGCGTGCCCTGCACATGCAGCCACCCGAAACGGAGCGAGCCTTCGACCGCTCGGCCTACTTCAACCACAACAACCGCAACAAATACGGCGTGACGATCGACCTGGCGTCGGCGTCGGGCAGGGCGCTGTTCCTGCGCCTGGTGCGAATCAGCGACGTGGTGATCGAGAACTTCCGCGCCGACGTGCTGGACAAGCTGGGCCTCGGCTACGAGGCCCTGCGCGCCGAGCGGCCGGACATCGTGCTGGTTTCCATGCCGGGCCACGGCAAGACCGGGCCCGAAGCGGGCTACATCGCCTACGGCACCAACGTCGAGCAGCTCGCCGGTCTCGTCAGCATCACCGGCTATCAAGGGGGCGAGCCGCACAAGTCGGGGATTAGTTACGGCGATCCGATCTCGGGCACCGCCGCGGCCGGCGCCGTAATGGCGGCGCTCCTCTACCGGAGGCGCAGCGGCCACGGACAGTTCATCGATCTCGCGCAGCGCGAGGCGCTGACCACGCTGCTGGGCGAGTACGTGGTCGGGTACAGCATGACGGGTGAATTGCCGCGGCCAGCCGGCAACGCGCATCCGGCATGGGCGCCCCACGGAGTCTATCCCTGCGCCGGAGAAGATCGCTGGTTAGCGCTGGCGGTGCGCAGCGATGCCGAATTCAGGGCGCTCTGCCGCGTGATCGGCCGGATCGAGCTGGCAAGCGATCTTCGCTTCGCCGACGGCCTGGCACGGCACCGCAATGCCGCGGCGCTCGCCGAGCCGATCGCGGCGTGGACGACGACACAGGCGCCTTTCGCCGCGGCCGAAGCGTTGCAGGCCGTGGGGGTGCCCGCGGCGCCGGTCGAAAGTTATCGGGACCTGCTGGATAGCGACGCACACCTGCAAGCCCGGGGCTTCTTCGAGGAGGTTACGCACGCCGTGGCCGGCACCTGGCGCATGGAGCGGCCCGTCTGGCGCTTCGGCGCCGCGCCCGCACACATCCGCATCAACGCGCCCGGCTTCGGCGAGCACAATCGCTGGGCCTTTCAGTCGCTGCTCGGGCTGACGGAGCAAGCGCTTGCGGATCTCGAGGCGGGCGGCGTGATCGGCGAAGTGCCGAACATGGCCGCGCACGGCGGATAGCTGCTGGATCACGTAGTCGCGCGTCATGAAGGAAGCTCCCTCCTCCTCGACGCGGCCCGCTTGCTGCTGCCGGCGCCCGCTTGCTACGGTGGTCGGGATGGACGGGGCTGCGCGGCGCACGCTTCTGCTGACCGTTCTGGCACCGATCCTTGCGGGGGTCGCGCTCAGCGTACGAGCGGGCGGTGCCGGGCAGAGCGTCGCCGCCTTTACCGACCACGGCGAGCGCGTTCAGCGTCCCGCCTGGCCACCGTGGGCGCACAGCGCGCGGGCCGTTCATGCGGCCCCGGCGGAGCCATTTCATCCGCTGACCGCGATGCAGCCCGCGCCCAGCGCGCCGCGCCCCGGCGAGTTTCCGCCGGCGACCCTTTCCGGCCTCGACACCGCGATTGCGCCCGCCGCTCGACCGGTAGGAGCCGGGCGCCGTGGCGCCGTGCGGCTCGCAGGCATTACCCTCCGTGTGCCGCTTCCTCCGCCCCGTGCCGCCTGATGGCTGCATCTTGATAGCGTTGGTGGACCGGCGACACAGTCGGCGTGGCCACCGATAATCCCGAGCGCCGACTTGCCGGTGCTGGGTTTCGTGGCTCGCACGCCCGGTCACAGGCGTGCGAGGCCGGCCTTGCGGTCGTGTGCCGGTCGCGGTGCCAGCGTCGAATCGCTGACCGTCCGGTTCGGTCGACGGTGTGGAGAGGTGGTGGGGATGCGGGTGCAAGCTCGGGGCCGTACGGGATCGTCCGGCCCTCCCCGGCCGAGGTTGAGGTGGCGCCGGCCGGCGCTGCTGGGCGGCTTTGTTTTCGTGTGCATGCTCCTGTTCCAGTTGCCAGCACCGCGGCGCGTGCTGGCGCATGCGGTGCTGATCCGCTCTGACCCGGCACAAAACGCCAGGCTGACCGCGTCTCCCGCGAAGATCGACCTCTTCTTCAGCGAAGGGCTGGACCACAAGTTCAGCACGATCTCGGTGCGCGATACCACCGGCGGCCGTCATGAGAAGGGTGCCGTCAGCTTCACGAACGACCCGACCGAAATGACCGTTGGCGTCAACCCGTTGAGCCCCGGCTTTTACACCATCGCCTGGACCACGGTCTCGGCGGTGGACGGCCACCGGCTGGACGGCACGTTTCCGATCACGGTGCTCAACGCGGACGGCTCGAATCCGGCGGGAACGCCGCCGGCCGCGACAGGCGGGGGCGGCGGCGCGACCGGGATCAGCGGCTTCGATTCCGCCCTGCGCTGGTTGCTGCTGCTGGGCCTGATCGGTATCACCGGCGGCTTCGGCTTCGCCGCGTTGGTGCTCTATCCGGCGGCGGATGGGCTGCCACCGGCGGATCGCCGGCTTGGTCAGGGCTTCGCACTCTGGTTGCTCGGCGCGGTTGTGCCGGCCGCCGCGCTGGTCGCGGCGATCGTCAACCTGGCCGCGCTGCTGCGCCAGGCGGAGTTGAACGGCTCGCTCAGCCAGTTGGGCTCGTTGCTCAGCGCCAGGTCCGGCACGTACTGGATCATCCGTGAAACGTTGATCGTCGCGGCGGCCGTGATTGCCTGGCTGCTGGCGCGGCGTGAGCGGCGCCCCGCCGGCCCGGCCGCCTTCGGCGGGCTGGGGCTTGGCCTGCTTGTCGGATTCGGCGCCACGCTGACGATGTCGCTCACCAGCCACGCGGCAGCCGGCCGCGGCGCCCTCTGGGCGGCGGGCAGCGACTTCCTGCACCTCTCCGGCGTCGGGCTCTGGCTGGGGTCGCTGGTCCAACTCCCCGCAATTCTGGTGATTCGGCGAGGGTTCGAGGGTGCGGCCCGCACCCGCTTCCTGGGAAGGGCGCTGCGCAACTTCTCGACGATGGCCGTGCTCTGCGTCGGCCTGGTGTTGCTGACGGGCACCTTCAATGCGCTCGTGCAGCTCGATTCGTGGGGCTCGTTCACCGACACGGTGTACGGCCGCACGCTGCTGATCAAGCTGATCGTGCTGGCGCCGCTGCTCGGCTTCGGCCTGCTCAACGCCCTGCTGATCGCGCGTCGCTTCGAGCGCAAGGCGCTGGACGCGGGCGATGTCGAGCGGGAGGCTCGCCGGCTCGAGCGTTCGGCCGTGGCCGAAAGCCTGTTCGGCGCCGCGGTGATCGCCGCCACGGCGGTGATGGTCTTCCTGGTTCCGGCCAAGGACGACCGGGCGCAGAGCGCGGCGCGCAGCGCGGCGTCGAATTCGGCGGTGGTCTCCTCGGTGTACCGCAATCAGGCCGCCGCCGGAGACTTGAACGCCGCGCTTACGGTCTCGCCCAACCGCGTGGGCGACAACGACTTCAAAGTGCTGCTCACGCCGACGGACCCGGCCGAGAACATGGCCGACGTGCAGCGCGTGCAGCTCCGCTTCCAGTTCACCAGCCAGGGGGTGGGCGGCTCGACGCTTGACCTGACGCCGGTGCAGGGGCAGTCCGGCCTATTCGAGGGCAAGGCGGCCAATTTCAGCTTCGTCGGCGACTGGCGCGTGACGGTGAACGTGCGGCGCACGGGCCACGACGACGTCAACGGCAACTTCACCGTTGAAGTGCCCGACGCGACCGGCGCGACCACCTCGGCCTCACTGAGCGCGGCGGGACGCGGCATCACCGCCTTCCCGGCGCATGGGATCAGCAGTGAACAGGCGTGGGGCGCCCTGCTGGTTGCTTTTGGGGCGGCGCTGTTCGTCTTTCGCAAGCGAATCTGGAACCTGAACCCCTGGCTGGGGACGGCCGGGGTGTTCGGCATCTCCGGCTTCGTTATCGTCGGCCTGGTTGTCGTGGTGGCCGGCATGGGCCGGCGGACGCAGAATACCGCCCTCGTGCAAAACCCGGTACCGTCGGACGAGCGTTCGGTGGGCGCCGGCAAAGCGATCTACGCGCAGAACTGCGTCGTCTGCCACGGTAGCACCGGCCACGGCGACGGCCCCGGCGCCGCGGCGCTGAATCCGAAGCCGCTCGATCTGACCGTGCATGTAGGGTTGCATCCCGACGGCCAGTTGTTCGACTGGATCTCGAACGGCATTCAGCGCACCGCGATGCCGGCATGGAAGGACAAGCTGACGGTGCAGCAGCGCTGGGATTTGCTCAACTACCTGCGCACGCTCTACGTCACCGGCGGCGCCGTGCCGGCCACGCCGGCGACCGGCGCCGTCGCACAGCGGTAGGCGAGGTGCAGCCACAGACTGCTGCCGCCGGCGGACGGCCGCGGCGGTGCAACTGGAGAGCGGGTTGATGAAACTCCGGCTTTTGATCGCGCCGGTGCTGGCCCTCAGCGTCGTGCTGGCCCTGGCATGCTCGTCGAACAACAACGCCGGTAAGCCGGCGCCCGCGAGTAATGCGGCGGGCGGCTCGCCGGCGGCGACACGGGCGGCGGGCGCCGGCAACCCGGTGGACGGCATCCCCTGCGAGACCTCGGAGCGCTTGACCTACCACGTCCACGCGCACCTGACGATCATCGCCAACGGGCAGGGCGTGGCGGTGCCGGCGAACACCGGCATCGTCGACAACCGCTGCATCTACTGGCTGCACACACACGACACCAGCGGCGTGATCCACATTGAGGCGCCCTCGCAGCGGGCATTCACCCTGGGCGAGTTCTTCGACGTGTGGGGCCAGCCGCTGAGCGCGACGCAGGTGCTGGGCTTCAGGGCGGACGGCACGCGCTCCTTCCAGTTCTTCGTCGACGGGCAACCGTACAGCGGCGACCCGCGGCAGGTCCCGCTCGGCGCACACACGTTGATCACGATCGAGTACGGCCCGCCGTTCGCCGCGCCGCCGCCGTTCACCTTCCCGCCAGGGCTGTGAGGAACGCCGTGTTCAGACCACGGGCGCCTGCACGGCGGCGTGTGCTTACCGCCGCGGTTGGCGCGGTGTGCCTGAGCGCGACGCTGCTCGCCGCTCAGGGCGTCGACGCCCATGCCACGCTGCAACGATCGGTGCCGGCGGACCGGGCGCAACTCACCTCGGCGCCGAGCCAGGTCGAGCTGTTCTTCGCGCAGCAGCTCGTGCAGAACCACACCGGTACCTTCGCGGTGGTGCTGAGCCGCTCGGGCCAGACCGTTTCCGACGAGGCGACGATCGACCCGTTGAACGGCGAGCACCTGATCGTGCCCCTGCGCGGCGGGCTCGATGACGGCGCCTACACCGTCTTCTGGAAGACGACGTCGGACGACGACGGCGGTGTGACGCTCGGCTCGTTCAGCTTCTACATCGGCCACCCGGACCAGCAGGCGCTGGCGGAGGCGGCCGCATCCGGTCAAGTCTTCGTGCCCGACTCGGCGCGTGGGCGCGCCCTATCGGAGCCGGCGCGCGGCGGCGGCTCGGCCGGCGCGCTCATCACCGGACTGGCGCTGGGCGGCGTCGCCGGACTGGCCGTCGGCGGCGTGGCATTCTCTCTCGCGCTGCGCCGGCGTTCGGCGCGCGCGCCGCGCACGCGCGCCGGCCGTGGCGCCCGCCGCTAGTCTCCTGAACTTTCTTTGCATTGACGGAGTACAACGCATGTTTCGACCGTATCCGCTTCGCTCAGTCCCCCGCGGGCCGCTTCCGGCCATCGCCATCGCCACGATCGTCTTCCTCGCCTGCGTCGGCGCCGTCGCCGCTCACGCTCGCTACGACCACTCGACGCCGGCGCAGGGCGCGACCGTGGCCACGTCGCCGGCCCAGGTGGACATCTACACCGCGCAGGACATGCAGAAGACCGCGGGCGCCGACGAGATCACCGTCGAGCGCAACGACGGCGCGAACAGCAACGGTCAACTGGTCAGCACGGGGCAAACGACGGTAGAGGACGCTAACCGCCGCCACTTCTCCGTCGCGCTGCAGCCGAACCTGCCGCCGGGCCGCTACGTCGTCTCCTTCAAGAACGTCTCGGACGAAGACGGCGAGGCGGATCACGGCCAGTTCGCCTTCTATGTAGGCAACGGCCCGACGGCGGTGCAGAAAGCGCTGGATGCGAAACTGGCGATCACCGCACAGAGCGACGATACCGCGCACCACGGCAGCTCTCACACGGGGCTGATCGTCGCGATCATCATCGCCGCCCTCATCGCACTGGCGATCGTGGCGGCGGGCGGCCTGTTCTGGCGGAGGCGACGGACGAGCGGATAATGCCCGGACAGGCTCGCGTGGACAGGCTCACTCCCGTACGATGGTATGGGATCGTCCGGCGCTTCCGTACGGTTTGAGGCCGCTTGCGGAACCGCTACCATTCGCCCAGGTTTGAGCCGATGACTCGCCAATGCATCTCGGCCGAGATGGAGCAGCGATGACCACTGCCGTTCGCCCCGTTTCCGCGCCGCGGACCGATCTCGCCGACGATGCCGGGATCATCTGTCGTGGCCTCACCAAGATCTACAGCGGCGCCCCGCCGCGGCCGCCGGGAGGCGGTTGGGGCGGCCCGCCGGCCGGCCGCCCCGCCGGCGCCGGTGGAGCGCCGCCACGTGATGGAAACGGCGCGGGCGGGGCGCAGGCGCCGGCCGGCGGCCGCGTCAAGGCGGTCGAAGACCTCAACCTCAGCGTGCGGCGCGGCGAATTCTTCGGCCTGCTGGGGCCGAACGGCGCCGGAAAATCGACCACGATCGGCATGCTGACGACGCGCGTGATCCCCACCGAGGGGCATTCGATCGTCGACGGCATCGATGTCGTCGCGCACCCGGCGCTGGCGCGCACGCGCATGGCCGTGGTCACGCAGGTGCCGGCGCTGGACCGCATGCTGACGGTCTTTGACAACCTCTACTATCACGGCCGCTACTTCTGCCTCTCGCGCGCCGAGTCGAAGCGCCGCGCTCGCGCCCTGATCGAGCGCTTCCGCCTCGAAGACAAGGCGAACGCCATGGTGGAGACGCTGAGCGGCGGCCTGGCGCAGCGCGTGCAGATCGCGCGGGCGCTGCTGCACGCGCCGGCGGTCCTCTTCCTCGACGAGCCCACGGCCGGCCTCGACCCGCAGACGCGTCTGGCGCTGTGGGAAACGCTGCGCGATCTGAACCGCCAGGGCCAGACGATCCTGCTGACGACGCACTACATGGAAGAGGCAGACCAGCTCTGCGAGCGTATCGCGATCATCGACCACGGCAGGCTGCTGGCGCTGGACACGCCCGCCGGCCTCAAAGCGCGCGTCGCCGCCGAGCGGGTGATCACAGTCACGCTCGACAGGCCCGACCAGGGCGGGGTGAGACAAGCGATGGGGTGTGACAAGTTGTAATGGGTCAAGTGATTAGGCGGCCTGGGCGAGTTGCGTGGCGTGCTGGGCGCGGAGTGCAACCATGACCTGGCCGCCAGCATCCGACCAGCGTGCCCCGGCCCGCTTGAGCCGCTGTTGGATGAC
>DATGEL010000131.1 GCA_035310145.1 Dehalococcoidia bacterium | reverse complement strand
CATCCAACAGCGGCTCAAGCGGGCCGGGGCACGCTGGTCGGATGCTGGCGGCCAGGTCATGGTTGCACTCCGCGCCCAGCACGCCACGCAACTCGCCCAGGCCGCCTAATCACTTGACCCATTACAACTTGTCACACCCTGGTACAGGTCTCCGAGGCCGCCGGTCCGGCCTACGGCGACGACGACTGGTTCTGGCTGGGCGTCCATGCCTTCGCCCTGCAGGAGGTGCGCCGCTTCGCCGAGGCGCGCCGCGCCGCCCTGCGCTCGCTCGATCGCTTTCCGCTCGGCGCCTTCACCAGCCATGCCCTCGCGCACGTGCACTACGAGCTGGGTGAGTACGCCGAGGGCGCCGGTTTCATGCCCGGCTGGCTGGCCCGCTACGGTCGCGACGGCGGCCTGCACCTGCACCTCTCCTGGCACCTCGCGCTCTTTCACCTGGCGCAGGGCGAATACGCCGAAGTGCTGCGCCTCTACGACGCCGAGATTCGGCCGGCGGTGCAGCCCGACTGGTTCGCGCTCTTCGACCCGGTCTCGCTGGTCTGGCGCATGCAGGCGTTCTGCGGTGCGGCGCCGCAGGGGTTGTGGCCGGAGCTAGGCCGGATCGCGGCGCAGCGCGCGGCGCCGCCCGGCATGATCTTCGCGGACCTGCACCACGGCATGGCGCTGGCGGCCACGGGAGAACTGGGGGCATTGGACCGATTGCTGGAAAGCTTCCAGGCGCGCGCCGCGCGCGGCCATGCCGCGGCCGAGGTGGCGCTGCCGTTGATGCACGGGCTGCTGGCGTTCGCCCAGGGCGACTACGCGGGCGCCGCCGACCGGATCGAGCCCATTGAGGAGCGCATCTACCTCGTCGGCGGCAGCAAGGCGCAGCGCGAGGTCTTCCACGACACGTTGCTGGAGGCGCTGCTGCGCGCCGGCCGCTTCGAGGCCGCCGAGCGCCGCCTGCGCGAGCGCCTGGACCGGCGGCCGGCGCCGCGCGACTTCTATCGCATGGCGCGGGTCCAGGTCGGGCTTGGTGTGGCAGACGAGGCGCGGACGGCGATCGATCGCACACTGGCGGCCTGGCCCGCGTCCGAGTCCGCCGCTGAGCTGGAGGCGGCGCGGCGGCTTGCGCAGTCGCTCGCGTAAGTCGTGTGGCTCTCCACAATAAGCGGTCAACTGCCGATCATCGGAGTAGACGATATCGGGCAGCGGAGGCCGAAGGGAGTATCGAACGCGCGGTGGCGCTCGGTTAGCGTAAGTGCTGACAGCCTGAGCGCGGCCCCGGTGGCGGGCGGCGCGCGGGCCGGCGGAATGCGAAGCGTAACGGTGCACGCAGCGTCCGAAGTTGGAGCAGCTCGTTCGGCAGGCAGCCATGCGCGGCCGGCCACGCGCCGGCCGGCCGTAGCGCTGGCGCAGGCGCTGGTGCTCGTCGTCGACGACGAAGCCGGCATCGTCGAGTTCCTTTGCTACGCGCTGGAGGAACAGGGTTACCGGGTCGCCTCCGCGCGCGACGGCACGGCCGCCCTCGACGCAATCGCGCGGGAGCGGCCGGCCTGTGTCGTGACCGACCTGATGATGCCGCGGCTGAACGGCTGGGATCTGACGCGGCAGTTGCGCCGCGACGCGGAAACCGCCGGCATTCCCATCGTGGCCATGAGCGCCGTGGACCCCACGGGCGCGCCTGCCGACGCCTACCTGCGCAAGCCGTTTGAGCTGAAAGATCTGCTGCAGATCCTCGCCGGCCTGGGCGTGGCGCCCGCCCTGCACACGGGCAGCCGCCGCACCAATGGCAGGCGCGACCACTGCGCCTGAGCGTGCTCGTCTGTGCGCCGGTGCGCTGCATGGGCAGCCGCCGTCCGCTTCGCGCGGCCGCGGCCGCTCTGCGCTCGGCGGCTGTCGAGATCGTGCCCTTGTTGCCGCGGGCGATGATGCATCAGTGGGTGGGCGTCCCCTTGTGGGGCGGAGCCGCCGGGGCCGCGCGCGGCGCCGACGCGGCGCCGCTGAACACGCTTTGCAGGCTGCCGGCCAGCGCGGGCGTGCGTTGCAGCGCCGCCAGCCGTGGCGGCAGCGCCAGCAGGGCCGCGCGCGAGAGGCGGCCCGCTTCAATCACAACCTCGGTTGCCCCGGCCTCCACACGCAGCAGCAGGACTTCCGGCGCGCCCGGCCAGCTCACCAGGTCCGCACGGCGGGCCTGACCCTCGATCTGCACCGAGAGCGCGGTGTGCACGGGGCAGCCGAGCGTCGCCAGCGCCGCGGCCGGATCGGCCAGCGGGTCGCCGGCCGCCGGCGTGCCGGCGAGGCGGCTGTGCAAGCGAACGGCGTCGAGCGCGTCGTCGAGGTCGTCGCGCGCGGGCACGGCGCCCGCGCCGGGGCTGCTCTGCACAATCACGAGGCCGCCGCCGGCGGCGGCCGGCTGGCGATACTGTACGGCCAACAAGGAAACGCCCCGGCCGGCCGGTTCCGGCGCCGTGGACTCGCGCAACTGCACGGGCGCGAACTCGGCGCGGGGCGCGGAAAGGGCATAGAGCGGGAAGCCGGCATCCGCCGCGATGCGAGCGATATCCGGGGTGGGCTGCGGGGTGGCGGGCGTGGCGCGGGGCCGCGCCGGTGGGGGAGAGAAGAGCTGGATGCGTTCGCCGGCGGGCGCGCTCTGCGGCTCGCCGGCGAGGAAACTGGCGGGGATGTCGTCGGTCGCGATCGGCGTGCTGCCCGCAGCCGGGCCATCCCTGGGAGCGATCGTGGCGGCGGGCCGCGTCTTTGCGGAGCCAGGGCTGCAGGCGACGCCGGCTGCGAGCGCGGTCAACAGCGCCACCGCCAACCAACCGCAGGCGGCCGCGCCCGTGCGCCGCCGTGCGCCGCCGCGCTCGGCCGGCGGGATCGGGGGCGTTCCGCCATGGCTGCGGGAGGGCCGGCGCACGGCCTGAAGGCGCATCGGCACCAGTATAGCGGCGTCGCCGCGCCGGACCCGAGCGGACCGCTCGCGGCCGCGCCGCCGGCCCTGCAGCCTTCCAGTCCGCAACAATTTTGCACGGAAAATCGGCTCCAGACCCGTTGACAGCCTCTGCGACCCGTTATACAGTAACGACTGTCAGGGTAATCCTCTCGCAAGCGGGTGATAGAGAGCGGCAACGTTCGTCGAGGCCCTGCGATGCACGGAGCCGCGCAAGCGGCGACGGGGCGCCGGAACTGTTTCAGGAACGGTGTTGGAACCAGGCTTCAGTCGGTCTTCGGGCCGGGTGTAAGCCGAAGTTCGGGGGACCCAGACCGGGCGCCCGGGTGGCCGTAAGGTTACCCGGGCGTTTTGCTGTGCGCAACAGTTCGCCGGCGCCGAGGTCTCCGGTGGTGGACGTTGTCGAGTTCGTCAAGCGCTTCGGACGTGAGCCAACGCACGGCGCCACGGCCCGCGGCCGCGTCAACCTGATCGGCGAGCACACCGACTACAACGGTGGCTTCGTGCTGCCCGCCCAGATCCCGCTGGCCACGCGCGTACAGCTCGCGCCGCGCCCGGACCGCGAGGTTCACATCTGCAGCGCAGCGCTGCCGGCAGACGGCGTGCGGCACTATACCGTCGGCGTCGAGCGACGCGGCCGCGGCTGGCTCGATTATGTGCAAGGGGTTACGGCGACGCTGGGCGCGGCCGGGTTCGCGCTCGGCGGCTTCGATGCGACGATCACATCGGATCTGCCTGTTGGCGCGGGGCTTGCGTCCAGCGCCGCACTTGTAATTGCGCTGCTGCGGGCGCTGCGCGCGGACTTCGGCCTGGCGCTCGACGATGTACAGCTCGCGATCGCCGGCCAGCGCGCGGAGAGCGAGTTCGTGGGCGCACGCGTCGGCATCATGGACCAGCTTGTGGCAAGCATCGGCGTTGAGGGGACGGCGTGCTTCATCGATACGCGTGGCCCGCTGTACCGCAACGTGCCGCTGCCGCCGGATGCCGCGCTGGCCGTGATCGACTCCGGCCTGCGGCACCAGCACGCGAGCGGTGACTACAATGCGCGCCGCAGCGAGTGCGAGCAGGCGGCGGCGTTGCTGGGCGTGGCGCAGTTGCGCGACCTGAACACCGCCGATCTGCCCCGGCTGCTGGCGTTGCCCGAGCCGCTGCGCCGTCGCGCCCGCCACGTGATCAGCGAAAACGCCCGCGTGCTGGAGGCCGTGGCCGCGATCGAGGCCGGCGACCTGGCCCGGCTCGGCGCGTTGTTCGACGCCTCCCACGCCTCGCAGCGCGACGACTACGACGTCTCGTTGCCGGCGATCGACCGCCTCGTGACGCTGGCCCGCGCCCAGCCCGGCGTCTACGGCGCGCGGCTCACCGGCGGCGGCTGGGGCGGCGCCGTGCTCGTGCTGGCGCGAGCCGGCGCGGCGCGACCCGCCGCCGAACGAGCCGTTGCCCGCCTCGCGGGCGAAGGCGGTCCCGCCGCGACGGTGCTGCTGCCGTTCGGCTGAAGGCGTGCGCGGCCCGCGGCGGCGCTCCGCTCAGGCGTCGCCGGCGGCCGGCCCCAGCGCGGCGCCATGACCGCCGAGGCGCAGCGCCGCATCGCGCGGCGTGAGGATCGCGCCGGCGCCGAGGGCGCGCAGCCGCGCCGCCGCACCGTGCTGCCAGAAGGTCTCATCGCGGGTCACATAGATGTCGCCGGCGTGCTCGATGTGCGCCCAGACCGAGAGCACGGTCAGGCGCGCCTCGCGCCAGCGGGCATAGAGCTCGTCGCGGTCGGCGTCGGGCCCGGCGGCATCGGCGCAGTCGCCCCAGCGAAAGGGTGCAGCGGGGAACAGCGCCCGGTGAATGCGCCGTTCCAGCCGCTCGGCCGCGGGCGTTGGCCACTGCGACCATTCGGCGAAGCTCAGGCCCCAGCGAAACAGCGGACGTAGCCGCCGCGCCTCGCCCAGGTCGAGCATGGTGATGCGCTCGCGGAAGGCGGTCAGGTCGGCGGCGTATACGCCGTCGGGCCGGCGCACGCAGCCGCCGATTACCACGACGCCGAGACGCAGCGCCCCGGTGCGGTGCAGGCCGATCAGCCGGCCCAGGGGGCGCGCCGCCGGCCGGCCCTCCTCCAGGTCCAGCAGGCTGCAGGTATCGAGGGTAACGTTCGGCCGGCCATGCCTGTTCATGCGGCGATGCTCCGGCGCGGCCCGTCCCGCGTCGCGCCTCTTGCGAGAGTATAGACTTTCTGCGCCGATTTTGTGAAGTAGCGCCCGGCCGGAGCGCCTGCCCAGCAGGCGTCACTGTGCTACCGTATGGGCCGTGCGGTCCATGGACAGCTCGCCAGATGGCGCCCCAGGCGGTCGACTGCCTGGTGAATGACGGAGCGAAAGGATCTCCCGATGCCCGAGATGACCGGTGGTGAAGCGCTCGTGCAGTCCCTCAAGACGGAGGGCGTCCAGACGATCTTCGGGCTGCCGGGCGTGCAGCTCGACTGGGCCTTCGACGCGCTCTGGCGCGCCCGCGATGAGATCCGCGTGCTCAACACCCGCCACGAGCAGGCCACCGCCTATATGGCCGACGGCTTCGCCCGCACCACGGGCAAGGTCGGCACGGCGCTGGTCGTGCCCGGTCCTGGACTGCTCAACGCCAGCGGCGCCCTCTCGACCGCCTATGCCTGCAACTCGCCGGTGCTGATGGTCTCCGGCCAGGTGCAGTCCGACCTGATCGAGTCGGGCCGCGGGCTTCTGCACGAGATTCCCAACCAGCTCGGTATGGTGCGCAGCGTCACCAAGTGGGCAGGCCGCGCGATGACGCCGCAGGAGGTGCCGGGCCTGGTGCATCACGCCTTCCATGAGCTGCAGAGCGGCCGCCGCCGGCCGGTCGAGATCGAAGTGCCACCCGACGTGCTGCAGAAGAAGGCCGATGTCACCCTGCTCGAGCCGTACCAGCCCGACCGCGAACAGCCCGACCCCGACCTGATCGAGCAGGCGGCGCGGGCGCTGGGCCAGGCGGAACGGCCGCTCATTTTCTCCGGCGGCGGCATTCTCGGCAGCGGCGCCTGGGAGGAGCTGCAGCGGCTCGCCGAGCTGCTGGGCGCGCCGGTGATCATGACGGAGAACGGCCGCGGCGCCCTCTCCGACCGCCATCCGCTGGGCATGACGCCGCTGGTCTCACCCGTGCTCACGCCCAAGGCCGACGTGATCCTGGCCGTGGGCACGCGCTTCCTGCAGCCGCTGACCATGCCCTGGGGGCCGAAGCCCGGCCAGACGGTGATCCGGCTCGACATCGATCCCGAGGAGATCACGCGGGTCGCGAAGCCGGATATCGCGATCGTGGCCGATGCAAAGGCCGGGCTGGCGCAGCTCGGCGAACGCGTGCAGTCGCACAACCGGGCACGCGCATCGCGCGGCGCCGAGTTCGCGGCGCTGAAGGCCGAGGCGCGCGAGCAGCTCAACAGCATCCAGCCACAGGCCGATTACGCGCTGGCGATCCGCGAGGAGGTGCCGGAGGACGGCATCTTCGTCAGCGAGATGACCCAGGTGGGCTACTGGAGCCGCCAGGGCTTCCCCGTCTACCAGCCGCGCACGTTCGTCGGCGCGGGCTACCAGGGCACGCTCGGTTTCGGCTTCGGCACGGCGCTGGGCGTGGCCGTGGGCAATCCGGAGAAGAAAGTCGTCTCGATCAACGGCGACGGCGGCTTCGGCTACCAGCTGTCCGAACTGGCCACGCTGATGAAGCACGGCATCACCAACCTGGTGACGATCGTCTTCAACGACAACGCCTACGGCAATGTGCGACGCATTCAACGGCAGCAGTTCAACGAGCAGATCCTCGGCTCCGACCTGCTCAACCCCGACTACGTGAAGCTGGCCGAGGCGTTCGGTATGGCCGGCGCCCGCGCTACGAGCCCGGCGGAGCTGCGCCATCAGCTGCACGCCGCGCTCGCCGACGGTCAGCCGACGCTGATCGAAGTGCCGTTGGGCGAGGTGCCGAGCATCTGGGGGCTGGCGCTGAAGCGGGCATAGGGCAGAAGGCGCAGGGCGCAGGCACGACGCCGGCCGCCGGTCCAACCGCAGCGCGGCTGGCGCCGTGTCTGCGCGCCCGGGCTAGGCGCCTCGCGGCGATCTGGCAGATCGTCGCCTAATCCTGACAACCGCGTGTCGTCGCCTGTTTTGCGGATGCAGCACGCGTGGCGGGTGCCTACGATTGATCTGGCTGACCGTCACCGGCTTCGCGTCCCGCCGCGTAATTCTTCTCCCGCCGCACATCCGACCGGCTGACTGCCACGCGCTGAGACGCGTATCATGCTCCCCGCCCGGATCTGTTGATGGCATAATCAGCGACCATTTGTATCGGATATTTCGGTGTCCATTTAAGTCCGAAAGGAGTCGGCCGTGAAGATCGCGCAGATCGCCCCGATGCAGGAGAGCGTGCCGCCGGCCACCTACGGGGGCACGGAGCGCGTCGTCTCATGGCTGATCGAAGAGCTGGTGCGTCGCGGACATGACGTGACGCTGTTCGCGACGGGTGACTCTCAGACTTCGGCGACGCTGGTGCCGGTGGTGCCGAGGGCGCTGCGGCCCGCGGGTGTGCCGGACTATCTGCCGGCGACGATGCTGGCGATCGGCCGCGCCTTCGAACGCGCCGCCGAGTTCGACGTAATCCACTCGCACCTCGATGTGCCCGCCCTTCCCTTCGCACACCTGGTGGACGCGCCGGTCGTGTTCACCACGCATGGCCGGCTCGATCAGCCCTGGTCGCGCGTGCTGTACGACGCCTACGCGGATGTACAGCTCGTCTCGGTCAGCGACAACCAGCGCCGTCTGCTGCCGCACTGGAACTGGCAGGGCACGGTCTACAACGGCATCGGGACTGCGGAGTACAGCTTCTCGCCGCGCGGTGGCGACTATCTCGCCTTCCTTGGCCGCATCTCGCCTGAGAAAGGGATCGAAGAGGCGATCCAGGTCGCACGGCTGGCCGGCATTCCGCTCAAGATCGCGGCGAAGATCGACCCGGCCGACCGCAAGTACTACGAGGAGCGCGTGGCGCCGCTGCTGCACGGGCCGCTGGTGGAGTATGTCGGCGAGATCAACCAGCAAGAGAAGGACCTCTTTCTCGGTCGGGCGCTGGCGCTGCTCTTTCCGATCCGCTGGCCGGAGCCGTTCGGCCTGGTGATGGCGGAGGCGATGGCCACGGGCACGCCCGTGATCGCCGGCCGTTTCGGCTCGGTGCCGGAGGTGATCGAGGACGGACGCACGGGCTTCATCTGCGACTCGATTGAGGAGATGGCGCTGGCCGCCGAGCGCGTGGCCGAGCTCGACCGCGCCACCTGCCGCCGCGTGGTGGAGCAACGCTTCTCCGCGGCGACGATGGCCGAAGGCTACGAGGCGATCTACCGCCGGCTCGTGCAGGCGCCGCGGCAGCCGGTGGCCCGCGTCGCGGTGAGCGCTTCCCATGACGGCGACCTGCCGCCGAAAGTGATCAACGTCGGCCCGGCCGCCGCCCGCGAAGGCGCCAGCAACGGCACGGTGCTGCTGCACGGCGACGGTAGAGACTAAGAGCCGATCCCAGTTGGGGTTGCATTGACCATAATGGAGGTGAGCAAAGCGACGGCGAGGGATGAGATGGAGGAGACGAATCGGACGCGTGGGGTGGCGGAGCCGCGCTACTGGGGCATGCCGGATGCGCTGTGGGAACGC
>DATGEL010000130.1 GCA_035310145.1 Dehalococcoidia bacterium | reverse complement strand
CATCCAACAGCGGCTCAAGCGGGCCGGGGCACGCTGGTCGGATGCTGGCGGCCAGGTCATGGTTGCACTCCGCGCCCAGCACGCCACGCAACTCGCCCAGGCCGCCTAATCACTTGACCCATTACAACTTGTCACACCCTGCGGGTCGGTGGCGCTCGTCAGCCAGTGGTTGCCGGCCGCGTCGTAGCCGTACCCGATCGTGCCGCCCAGCACGGTGCCCACGCCGGTGAGGGCGCTTCCCGTGTAGCCGTAGAAAACGATGCTCCCGGCGTTGTCGTTGACGCTGACGATGCGCCCGCCCTGGTAGGCGATACTGAGATAGCGGCCGCTCACGCGGTCCTTGATCAGGGTGATGTTGCCGCTGCCGTCGTGCGTCAGGTCGATCGCGTTGCCGGCGCGGTCAGTGATCGTGTTCAGGGTGTAGGGCGGCTGCGCCCCGCTCAGGTACTGGCCGAACTGGCAGCCGTTGCAGGAGAAGGTGTAGGTGCGCTGGTCGGCCGTGGTCAGGTAGAAGAAGCCGGAGCCGCTGCTCAGCGTCGCGTTCACGCCCTTGGGCGCGGCGAAGACGCCGCCGCCCTGCCCCTGGCCCAGGTAGGTGAAGTAGTAGACGCCGCCGCCGGGCGTGTTCGCCACCACGCCGGTGGCGTTGTTCACCCACTGGGCGCTGCTCTGCCAGTTGTGCGCCCAGCGGTCGCCCAAAGGCGCCGTCTGGCCGGGGGCGACGAGGGCGCGCGTGCTGTAGGCGCGCGTGAAGCTGAGCGTGCCCGCCACGCCGGGTACGCTGAGGTCTGTCGCCGTGAGGTTGAGCGCGCCCGTCACGGTATCGACGCCGGCGCCGGCCGCCGCCGACAGCGCCTTGGGGAAGCGCGGCGCCGCCGCCAGGCCCGCCGCCGGCACGCCGGTGGCCGTGGGGCCGTCCGCCCGGTCCAGGTAGGCGGCGCTGGGGTAGTGCACCCCCGTGTCCGAGTCAGCGCCGATCAGCACCACGCCGATCTGCCCGGGCGCACCGAGCGAGGACGGCACCTGCACGTCGGCCTCGACCCAGGTGTTCCCCGGCGTGGGGCCGGGGCGGCTGTCGTAGTAGATCTGGGTGTAGACGCCCGTCTGGCTGTTGTACCACTTCACCTGCACGGCCGAGCCGTTGTTGACGCCTGCCTGCAGGTTGTCGATCAGCTCATACCCCAGGCGGAAGCTCGAACAGCTGCCGCCGCCGGAGCAGGCGCCGCTGAAGTCCAGGCTCAGCGCTGTGGACCAGTACTGGTAGTTGGGCGGCGGGCCGGAGGGCCCCACCGACCAGCCGATGGGTGCGCCGCCGTAGCTCTGCGGCGTGCCGCCGAAGTCGGGATTGACGATCCAGGAGACGCCGGCGCCGCTGGCCGTGGCCAGCGCGGGCAAAGGGCTGGTGAAGCTCCACCAGGTGGCGCTGTAGCCGGCGCAGGCGCCGGCGCCGTTACAGGCCTGCACGTTCCACGAATAGCTCTGGCCGGGCAAAAGCCCTTCGCTTGCCGGCACGGTGGTGGAGAGGCTCGTGGTGGTGTGCAGGTCGCCCAAAAAGTGGCCCTGCGGTTCGCCGTAGGGGTCGTAGAGGCTGACGATGTAGAAGGTCGTGCCGGGGATCGCGCCCGCCGGCTGGCTCCAGCTCAGCGTGAGCGCGTTGGGGTTCTGCGCCGTGGGCAGCGTCACGCTGGCGCCGTTGGCCGGGCTGATCTCCAGCGCCGCGCCCGGCGCCGTTGCCGTGGTGAACGTCCATTGGTCGGTGAAGCCGGAGCAAAAGTCGCCGTTGCAGGCGTTGACCGCCCAGTCGTAGGTGTGGCCCAGCACCAGGTTCTCGCTCGTGGGCGCGGTGGCGTACAGGTTCGTCGTCGGCGGCAGGTCGGGCAGGAAGTCGCCGGTGGCGTCGTCCTGGAGGCCGACGACGTAGACGGTGCTGCCGGCCGTGGCGCCCGCGGGCTGGCTCCAGCTGAAGGTGGGCGTGGTTTCGGGCGTGGCGCTCAGCAGCGTGACGTAATCGGGCGCGCCGGCCGGCCCCTGCACGAAGAAGTCCCATTCGCCGCTGCGGGCCGAGCAGTTCGTGCCGTTGCAGGCCTTGACGGACCAGAAGTAGCGGTGGCTGTTCTGCAGCGCTTCGCTCTGCGGCACGGCGAGGCTGGTGCTCGTCGTAGTCAGGGTAGGCAGGTTCTGGTTGGTGTTCCAGTCCGAGAGGAAGAGGCTGTAGACCGTGACGCCAGGGCTGGCGCCCGCGGGCTGCGTCCACGACAGGGTGCCGGTCGGACTCACGTCGAGCTGGCCGTTGGCCGGGGCCAGCAGCGCCGGCGTGCCCGGCGCGCCGGTCTGCGCCGCCGCCGGCAGCGCGCCCAGCGTCGCGCCGCACAGCAGCGCACCAACGAGGCCGGCGAGCAGGCCGAGCAGCGGGTGCAGGCGGCGGGTGCGGGAGCGCATCGGGCACCTCACGGCAGAGCGTGGCGAGACATGGTGGCGGCGCCGCGCCGGCGCTCAGGGACCGCGCGGCGTGGCCGTGGGCGTTGGCGGATGGGCGGGCGACGGCGAAGGGGTGGCGCGTGCGGTGGCCGTGGCCGTCGCCGTGAGGGTGGCGCTGGCGGTGGCGGTGGGGGAGGGCGTGGGCGTCCGGGAGGGCGGCAGGCTCGCCTGGGACAGCGCCTGCACCTGCGCTGGCGAGAGATGTCGCGGCACGCCGTGCACGCGGGCGGCGGGGGTGAGGTCCGGCCGCGGCGGGTGCGCGTGCAGCGCCTGCGCCGGCGGCGTGGCCCGGCGCGGTGGGGTGCCCGCCTGGGCCGTGGTTCCCGAACGCTGGTGCGCCGTGGTGACTGCGGCGGCGGCGCCCAGCGGCAGCGTGGTCAGGCAGAGCAGCAGCACGAGGCGCCGGCGGGGCAGACGCATCGCGGGCCTCCGCACGCTGCGCAGCAGCGCGGTGCTCGGAAGCCTACCCCCCCCCGCATATCGTGTCAAGACCGATCTGCGTGCAGTTTGCTTGCAGAGTGTGAACCGTGCGGTGCGGCGCGATCGTTGGCTCCGCGACGGATCGCTGCTCAGGGGTTGGCTATATCACGGACCGCGGCGACATCGGCGCCTGAGGTCGAGCGGCGCCGCGGCCGATTGTGCAATAATGTACAAACCGGGACACGGCTCCGGCACACCTCGCCGGACCTCAGGAGAGAGCCTCGATGCGGTCTGGTCTTGTTCGAATCCTGCTGCCCGCCGGTCTTGCGGTGGCGCTGGTGGGCACGGCGGCCTGCGGCAGCAGCAACAACAACGGCAACACGGCGGCGAACAGCGGCACGACCAATAGCGCCGCGCCCGTGGCGTCGGTGGTATCTTCGCCCGCCGCTGGGGTGTCCGTGACGAAGCCGGCCGGCACCGTCGCAGCCCCCAGTGCGGGGTCGCCCGCGGCCGCGGCGACCGCGCTCACGGAAGTCGCCACCGACAATAAGTTCTCCGAGACCAAGTACACGGTGAAGGCCGGCGTGCCGGCGACCCTGACCATCGAGAATCACGGCCAGGCGATCCACAACTGGCACCTGCTCGACATGAAGGACGACAGCGGCAAGGAGATCAAGACCGATCTGACCAACGGCGGCAAGAGCAGCTCGGTGACCTTCACGATCAGCAAGCCCGGCACCTACAACTTCCACTGCGACGTGCATCCGACGGAGATGACGGGCACATTGGTTGTGCAGTAGGCAGTCGGCTAAGATCGGCGGGGGCCGCGGCAGCGTATCACTGGTGGCCGGGTCTGCTGGGCGGAGGTGTGCGGTGATACGGCTCGGGGCAACGGGTCGGTTTGCAGCGGCGGGAAGGTGGCCGCTGGCGGCGGTCCTCTGCGGCTCTCTGGCGTTGCTCGCCTGCGGCGGCGGCAAGAACAACACCGCCGCCGGTGCCAAAGCACCGGCCAAGGCGCCGGCAGCGACGCAGGCGGCCGCGGCCACACCCGACCTCGCCGGCCCTGCCTGCCCGCCGGGCGGCAGCCTGCGGCCGGTGATCGCCTCATCGGAGCTGGTGACAGGACCGAACCGCTTCACGATCGGCATCCTCGACCGCCAGTGCACGCCGATACCGGATGCGAAGGTCCACCTCAAGTTCTTCGAGCTGGTCGGGCAGGCGCAGGGCAACCAGGCACAGGGCACCCTTCGCTTCGAGGCCGACGCGACCTTCCGCTCACCGGGCCGCGAGGCCGGCCTGCCCGCCGTGGAGACCGTGACGCGGCCCGACGGTACGCGCATCTCCGTGGCCAGCGGCGGTGACGACGTGGGCATCTACGAGGCGCAGGTCGCCTTCGACAAGGCGGGCAACTGGGGCGTGGAGGCGGACGTGACGGGCGCCGACGCCGTGCACAGCGGCGTGGTGCGCACGCCGTTCACGGTGCTGGCGCAGAGCACGACCCCGGCGATCGGCTCGCCGGCGCCGCGCAGTCAGAACCTGACGGTGAAGGACGATCCGCAGTTCAAGCTGATCGACACCTCCGCGCACCCCTCGGCCGACATGCACACGGAAACGGTGGCCGAGGCGATCGCGCAGCACCACCCGACGCTCGTGCTGTTCGCCACGCCGGGCTACTGCACCAGCCGCCTCTGCGGGCCGGAGCTGGAATTGGCGCGCAAGCTGGAGCCGAAGTACCAGGGCAAGGCAGACTTCATCCACATCGAGATCTACAAGAATCCCCAGACCAAGGAGCTGATGCCCGCGGTGGAGGAGTGGCGCCTGCAGACGGAGCCCTGGTTCTTCGTCGTGGACAAGAACGGGAATGTCGCCGCGAAGTTCGAGGGGCCGACCACGCTGGAGGAGATCGACGCGGCGCTGACAAAGGTGACGGCCGGATGAGGCGGCCGATAAGCGCGTGAGTGTATGCTGCCGGGGGTGCTCACGCCCCATGCTCTGCAGACGGCAGCCCGGCGCCCTGAGCCAAGTGCTGCGCAGGAAAGGCGAATGACCGACGAAACCACCGCCCTTTCATCGACGCCGCTGCTCGACCGCGTGCAGCGCCCGCAGGATCTGCACGCGATGACGCACGGCGAACTGGAGGCGCTGGCGGAAGAGATCCGCGCCGAGCTGGTCCGCGTCGTCTTCGAGACCGGCGGCCACCTCGCCTCCAACCTCGGCACCGTCGAGTTGACGATCGCGTTGCACTCGCTGCTGGACAGCCCGCGCGACAAGATCGTCTGGGACGTCGGCCACCAGGCCTATGTGCACAAGCTGCTCACCGGGCGGCGCGACCGCTTCGAGACGATCCGCCAGTGGGAGGGCCTCACGCCCTTCTGCGAGCGCGACGAGAGCGAGCACGACGTCTGGGGCGCCGGCCACGCCAGCACGTCGCTCTCGGCGGCGACAGGCATGGCGATCGCCCGCGATCTGCAGGGCGACGATTACAACGTGGTGGCCGTGATCGGCGACGGCGGCCTGACCGGCGGCATGGCGCTGGAAGCGATCAACCACATCGGCCACCTGGGCAAGCGGCTGATCGTTGTGTTCAACGACAACGGCATGTCGATCGCGCCGAACGTGGGCGCGATCAACCGCGTCTTCAACAAGATCCGGCTCGACGCCCGCTACCACTTCGCCAAGTCATCGCTCGGCCAGATCGCGCGCAAGATGCCGCTGGGCGATACGGCCTGGGAAGCCAGCCGCCGCGTCAAGCGCAGCGTGAAGGGCATGCTGATGCCGAGCATGCTGTTCGAGCAGCTCGGCTTCGACTACATCGGCCCCGTGGACGGGCACGACATCGGCGAGCTGCGCGCCGCCCTGCAGACGGCGCTGCAGTGGGAGGCCAAGCCGGTCTTCATCCACGCGATCACGCAGAAAGGCCACGGCTACGCGCCGGCCGAGGCTGACCCGGTGAAGCTGCACGGCGTCTCGCCGGCCGGCGGTGGCTCCGGCGGTCCACCCAAGTACCAGGATGTGTTCGGCGCCGCCGTGAGCGAGTTGATGCGCCGGGACAAGACGATCACGGCGATCACCGCGGCCATGCCGGACGGCACCGGCCTCGTCAAGACGATGCAGGAGTTCCCCGACCGCACTTTTGACGTCGGCATCTGCGAGCAGCACGGCGTCACGCTGGCGGCGGGCATGGCGACGCAAGGTCTGACGCCCATCGTCGCGATCTATTCGACGTTCCTGCAACGCGCCTACGACCAGATCATCCACGATGTCTGCGTGCAGAACCTGCACGTGGTTTTTGCCCTGGACCGCGCCGGCTTCGTGGGCGACGACGGCCGCACGCACCAGGGCGCCTTCGACCTCTCCTATCTCTCCTGCATCCCCAATATGGTCGTGTCCGTGCCAAAGGACGAGCAGGAGCTGCGCGACCTGCTGTTCACCGGCGTGGAGCACAGCGGTCCCTTCGCCCTGCGCTACCCGCGCGGCGCCGGCACGGGGGTCGAGCTACGGCCCGGCTTCCAGCCGATTCCGATCGGCAGCTGGGAGGTGCTGCGCGCAGGCGACGATGTGGCGATCATCGCCTGCGGCGCGGCGGTGCAGCCGGCGCTCAGCGCGGCTGAAGAACTGGCGGAGCACGGCGTCTCGGCCGCGGTGCTGAACGCGCGCTTCGTCAAGCCGCTGGATACGGAGCTGCTGCTCGACTACGCGCGGCGCATGCGGGCGCGTCATCTCTTGACGATCGAGGAGAACGTGGTGCGCGGCGGGCTTGGCTCCGCGGTCGCCGTGGAGCTGCAGAAGGCCGGGCTTGCCGAGGTCAAACTCGAGTGCATCGGCATGCCCGATCGCTTCGTGGAGCACGGCTCACAGAAGATCCAGCGGGCGCGCTACGGCGTCACCGCCGCGGCGATCGTGCAACGGTTGCTCAGCGCCACGCCGGAGGCGGTGCCGGCCTCCTAAGCGCTGATTCGCTCGGGGGTCGTCATCCGGCCGAGGCTGCGGCGAAGGATGTCGTTGTATAGTGGCCTCGACGCCGGCCGCGAGGCGCGGGTGGCGGAAAGGCGGCAGGGCATGGTCGTACTCGAACAGCGGATTACGCTCGACACCCTCGACATCACCGACACCGAGCGCTACGTGGCGCGAGGCTACCCCTGGCGCGAGTGGGACCTGTTGCGGCGCGAGGCGCCGGTCTTCTGGTACGAACGCCCCGGCTTCGAGCCGTTCTGGGCGATCACGAGGCACGCGGATATCGGCTTCGTTTCACGCAACCCGCAGCTCTTCTCCAACACGCAGCGGCTGCGCCTGGACAGCATCGAGGGTGTGGACATCCTGGAGCGCAGCCGCGAGCGCAACGCGCGGCGCTACGGCGGCAGCCCGAGCGATCCGCCCGACTTCATCTTCATGGACCCGCCGGCGCACCGGGAATACCGCGCCCTGACGAGCAAGAACTTCACTCCGCGCGCGATGGCCGGCCTGGAGCAGCACTTCCGCGAGATGTCCGGCGAGTTCGTGTCGGACTTCGCACGCGGCCTGGCGGCCAGCCACCCGGCAGGCGAGCCGCTGGACTTCGTCCACGAGCTGGCGGCGAAATTGCCGGTGGCGGCGATCTGCGAGATGGCGGCGATCCCGCGGGAGGACTGGGAGAAGGTCTTCCACTGGACCGAGGTGCTGATCGGCGCGGGCGACGCGGAGTACCAGCGCCCCGGCGAGGACCGTGAAACCACTGCTCGACGAGCCAGCGGCGAATGGAAGGCCTACACCTCGGCGCTGATCGAGCAGCGCCGCGATGCCGGCGCGACCGGCGACGACCTGGTCAGCATGCTCGTGCGCGCGGAGGTTGCAGGCGAGCCGTTGAGCGAGCGCGAGCTGATCAACTACATCAACCTGCTGCTGGCGGCCGGCAACGAGACCACGCGCAATGCCACGACCGGCGGCGTCCAGGCGCTCTTGCAGCACCCGGACCAGTTGAGCCTGCTGCTAGAGAACCCTTCTCTGGTCGAGCCGGCCGTGGAGGAGATCCTGCGCTGGACCTCGATCGTGATCCAGTTCGCGCGCACCTGCGTGGAAGACACGGAGATCCGCGGCCAGCGCATCCGCAAGGGCGAAACGGTGGCGATGTGGTATCCGTCCGCCAATCGCGACGAAGCGGTCTTCGAGGACCCGTACCGCTTCGACATCACCCGCGATCCGAATCCGCACTTCGCCTTCGGGGGCTACGGCGAGCACTTCTGCCTGGGCGCCAACCTGGCGCGCTGGGAGCTGCGCGTGATGCTGCGCGCCCTGCTGCCGCTGCTGCCCGACCTGGAGCTGGCCGGCCCGGCGGAGATGGTCGCGCACAGCCTGCACGTGGGCGGGATCAAGCGGCTGCCGGTTCGCTACCGGCTGCGCGCTTGACCCCGCCGCCGGAAGCCGCGTCCGCATGGGAAGTCTCCATCTGCCATAGGTGCGGCGCGCCCAATTGCAACCGTGGCGCTGCCCTCTGGCCCGAGGCGTGAGGGATGCGGTTAGTAGAACTGCGGAAGCCCCCGAACCATCCTTCCTCATCTCCCATGAGTCCCATGAGTCCCATGAGGGGAAGGGACAGCCGGCGCCGCCGGCAGGGATAGGTGACGCCCGATGCCTGCGCCGCCGGCCGCCCTGAACCGCTTCCGCGCCGCCGTCGAGCAGGAGATGCGCGACACGCTGCGCGGTGGCGAGGGACCGCTCTACGCGATGCAACGTTACCACCTCGGTTGGGAGGAGGCGGACGGCAGCGCGACCACGGGCGTGAGCGGCAAGGTCTTCCGCCCCGCACTCTGTCTGCTCTGCTGCGAGGCGCTGGGCGGCGACCCGGATCGCGCCCTGCCCGGCGCCGCCGCGCTCGAGTTGCTGCACAATTTTTCGCTGATCCACGACGATATCGAAGACCGCAGCCGTTTCCGTCACGGCCGGCGCACGCTGTGGGACTTGTGGGGCGTCGAGCTGGCGATCAACGCCGGCGACGCGATGTTTACCGCGGCGCGGCTGGCGCTGCACCGGCTTGCGGCCCGTGAGTATGCGCCGCAGACGATCCTCAACGCCTTTCTGCTTTTTGACCGCACGTCTCAACATCTCTGCGAGGGGCAGGACGCCGATTTGCGCTTCGAGCAGCGTGCCGCGGTGCCGCTGGACGAATATCTGGCGATGATCGCCGGTAAAACGGGGGCGCTGATCGGCGCCTCGGCGGCGCTGGGCGCCGTGCTGGCCGAGCGGCCCGGCGGCACGGTCGCCTTGTTCGAGCGCTTCGGCCGGCTGCTGGGGCGGTCCTATCAGATCCAGGACGACGTGCTCGGCGTCTGGGGGATCGAAGCCGTGACCGGCAAGCCAAGCGGCGACGATATCCGCTCGAAGAAGAAGGCCTATCCGATCACGCGGGCGCTGGAAGCCGCGCAGGCCGAAGACCGGCTTTTGCTGGCGGAACTGTACGCGCAGCCGGAACTGGACGAAGCGAGCGTGGCCGCGGTGCTGGCCATCTTCGAGCGCAACGGCATCCGCCGCGACGCGGAGGCCGCCGCTCGACGCGCGGCCGCGGAGGCGATCGCCTTGCTCGACCGCATTGAACTGCGGGAGCCGGCGCGGACCGAACTGCGCCGGCTCACCGAGTTCGTGGCCGAACGGGAAGCGTAGCGCGCCGGGCTACTCCCAGCCGGCTGTTCCCAAGCTGCCGCCGCCTACCGTACGCTTGCCGCATGACGAAGAAAACCGTGCGGGACATCGACGTGGCGGGCAAGCGCGTGCTGGTCCGCGTCGATTTCAATGTGCCGCAAGATAAGACCAGCGGCGCGATCGACGACGATTCGCGCATCCGCGCGGCGCTGCCCACGATCGACTACCTGCGCGACCACCAGGCGAAGACGATTCTCGTCTCACACCTCGGCCGGCCGGACGGCAAAGTGGTGGAAAAGCTGCGGCTGAAACCCGTGGCGGCACGCTTGCAGGAGCTGCTCGGCGCGCCGGTGGCCTACGCCACGGACTGCATCGGGCCGGAGGCAGAGGGCGCCGTCGCCCGGCTGCAGCCGGGCGACGTGCTGCTGCTGGAGAACGTGCGCTTTCACCCCGAGGAAGAGACGAACGACCCGGAGTTCGCGCATAAGCTGGCCGCGCTTGCCGACCTTTACGTGGACGACGCCTTTGGCACGGCGCACCGCACCCACGCCTCGACCGAGGGCGTGGCGCACGATCTGCCCGCGGTCGCCGGGTTGCTGATGGAGCGCGAGCTGGACTTTTTGGGCCGCGCGAACCAGAACCCGCAGCGGCCGTACGCCGCGATCATCGGCGGCGCCAAGGTCAGCGACAAGATCGCCGTGCTGCGCCGCCTGGTCGAGACGGTGGACAAGCTGCTGATCGGCGGCGGCATGGCGAACACCTTTCTGGCCGCACGCGGTTACCAGCTCGGTGCGTCGCTGGTCGAGCAGGATCAGCTCGACGTCGCCAACGAAGTCACTCAACGGGCGGCGCAGCGCCGCATCTCGCTGCTGCTCCCCGAGGATTTGGCGGTGGCCGAGCGCTTTGCCGCGGACGCCGGGCGCGAAGTCCTCGATCTGCCGGAGCGCACGGATAACCCGCATACGGTGTTGGAAGACGGTATGATGGCGCTCGACATCGGGCCGAAGACGGTGGCCACCTTCACCGCCGCGCTGCAGGGCTGCAAACTGATCGTCTGGAACGGGCCGCTCGGCGTCTTCGAGTTTCCCAACTTCGCCCTGGGCACGATGCTGATCGCCGACGCCGTGGCGAAGACCGGGGCGACCACGATCGTGGGCGGCGGCGAAACGGTGGCGGCGATACACCGCGCCGGCGTGGCCGATCGCATCAGCCATATCTCGACCGGCGGCGGCGCCTCGCTGGAGTTCCTCGAAGGGAAGACGCTGCCGGGTGTAGCGGTGCTGCAAGACAAGTAGGCGCCGCACAATGCCTGCGTCGCATGCTTTCTGTCCCACGGAGGCGAGATGGACGAGTCGGTGTTGCGCGAGGTGGTCGCGCCGAACCAGAGCAAGATCGTGCTGATGGTGCTCGACGGGCTCGGCGGCCTGCCGCACCCGGAGACGCGCAGGACCGAGCTTGAGACGGCCGACATTCCGCACCTGGACCGGCTGGCCGCCGAAAGTGCCTGCGGGCTGACGATCCCGGTGGCGCCGGGTGTGACGCCGGGCAGCGGCCCCGGTCACCTGGCGCTGTTCGGCTACGACCCCGTGCGCTGGAACATCGGGCGCGGCGTGCTCGAAGCGGTGGGGATCGAGTTCCCGCTCGAGCCGAGCGACGTGGCGGCGCGGGGCAATTTCTGCACGGTAGACGAAGGCGGCCTGATTACCGATCGCCGTGCGGGGCGCATCCCGACGGAACGCTGCGTCGAGCTGTGCAATATGCTGCGCGAGATCGAGCTGCCGGGCGCGGTGGCCCTGATCGAGCCGGTGCGCGAACACCGCTTCGTGCTGGTGCTGCGCGGCGAAGGCCTCTCCGATGACCTCGCGCCGCTGGGCACCGACCCACAGCACGAAGGACTGAAGCCGTTGCCGGTGCAGGCGCGATCGGCCGAGGCCGAGCCGACGGCGCGCCTGTTCAACGAGTGGATCGGCAAGGCGAACGCACTGCTCAAGCATCAGCATCCGGCCAACTCTGTGCTGGTGCGCGGCTTCGCGAAATATCCCGATCTGCCGCCGATGAAGGAGCGTTTCGGGCTGAACCCGGCCGCGATCGCGGTCTACCCGATGTACCGCGGCCTGGCGAAGCTGGCGGGCATGCAGATCCTGAAGACCGGCAGTAGCTTCGAGGACGAGATCGCCACGCTGCGCGAGCGCTGGGACGAGTTCGACTTCTTCTTTATCCATTACAAGAAGACGGACGCGGCCGGCGAGGACGGCGATTTCATGCGCAAGGTCCACGCGCTGCAGGAGTTCGACGCACAACTGCCCAAAGTGCTCGACCTGCAGCCCGACGTGCTGATGGTGGCCGGCGACCACTCGACGCCGGCGATCATGGCGGCGCATAGCTGGCATCCCGTGCCGTTCCTGCTGCACGCGAGGCTGACACGGGCGGATGAAGCGGACGCGTTCAACGAGCCGTCGTGCCAGAAGGGTGCGCTGGGCACCTTCCCCGCGCGCGAGGCGCTGCAACTGGCGCTGGCGCATGCGGGCCGCTTCACCAAGTTCGGCGCATGAGGCAACAATCCAAAGCGACATAACGTACGTGCGAGGCAAGGAGCCGATGGCGCAGCGCAGGCCGATTGCGGCCGGCAATTGGAAGATGAACCCGGCGAGCCAGGTCGAGGCAAGCGACCTGGCGTCGACGCTTGCCGTGGAGCTGGTCGCGCTTACCGGCGCCGATCTCGTCGTCTTTCCTCCCCTCCCGTTTCTCCATGCAGTTGCTCAGCGATTGGCAGGAACGAGGCTGGGCTTGGGAGCGCAGAACCTGCACTGGGAGGAGAAGGGGGCGTTCACCGGTGAAGTGAGCGCCGCCATGCTGCCGGCCGGCGTGGGCTGGACGCTGATCGGACATTCGGAGCGGCGGCAGTATTTCTGCGAGACGGACGAGACGGTGAACAAGAAGCTGCGCGCCGTGCTGGGCAGGCTCATGCCGATCGTCTGCGTCGGCGAGTCGTTGGCGGAGCGCGATGCGGGGCAAGTCGAGGCGGTGCTCGAGCGGCAGGTCCGCGGCGCGCTGGACGGCATCGAGTTCCCGGCCGGCTTCGGGCCTGCTTCGTCGCTTCAGTTTGCCTACGAGCCGGTATGGGCGATCGGCACCGGCCGGGCGGCGACGCCGGAGCAGGCGAACGAGGCGATGGGCCACATCCGTCGCGTGCTGGCCGGGCTGCACGGGCAGGAGATCGCCGGACGGATGCGCATCCTCTACGGCGGCAGCGTCGCGGACAAGAACGTGGCCGAGATCATGACGCAGCCGGAGATCGACGGCGCCCTCGTCGGCGGCGCCAGCCTGAATGCCGAGGCGTTCGCCAGCATCGCCCGGCAGATCGCCGCCGCCCGCCCGGGCTGATCATGTCGCGCGCGGCGCCGGAGCCGCTGATCGCCGTCGTCGGCCCGACGGCTACCGGCAAGAGCGAGCTCGCCGTTGTCCTGGCCCAGGTTCTCGGCGGCGAAGTGATCGGAGCCGACTCGCGCCAGGTGTACCAGGGCATGGCGATCGGCACGGCGCAGCCGGGGCTGGAGCTGCAGGCCGCCGTGCCGCACCACCTGGTAGGTTTTCTGCCGCCCGACGCGCCGTTCGGATTGGCGATCTATCTCGATTCGGCGCGCGAGGCGATCGCAGGCATTTGGGCGCGCGGACGCGTGCCCATCCTCGCGGGCGGCACCGGGCAATACCTTGCGGCGCTGATCGAGGGCTGGAACGTGCCGCGCGTGCCGCCGCACGCGGCCTTCCGCGCCGCGCTGGCGGCCCAGGCCGAACGTGACGGACGGGAGGCGCTGCATCAGCGGCTTGCCACGCTCGATCCCGATGCGGCCGCGGGCATCCATCCGCACAACCTGCGCCGCGTGATTCGTGCGCTCGAAGTGATCGAGCACAGCGGCCGGCCCTTCTCGGTGCAGCGAGGAAGCGGCGGCCAAGAACGGGCGACCGTGCTCGGCCTCGAACTGCCGCGCGAGCTGCTCTACGAACGCATCGACCGGCGCGTGGAGGCGATGTACGCGGCCGGGCTGCTGGACGAGGTGCGGCAGCTTGAGCGCGACGGCTTCGGCAGCACGCTGCCGAGTATGGCCGGTATCGGGTATCCTGAAGCGTGGGCCGTGTCGCGCGGGGAGGTGAGCGCCGCGGAGGCGATCCGCCGCACGCAACTGGCGACGCACCGCCTGGCGCGGCAGCAGCTCACCTGGTTCCGGCGGGCGGCGCTGGGCATTCACTGGCTGCGCGCAGACCGTGCGGATCTGCGCGAGGCGGCGCTTGCGCACATTCGACGCCGGCGTTCAGCAGTGGAACCAACCGAGGAGACCGATGCGCTTCACGAAGATGCACGGGACGGGTAACGACTTCGTGGTGCTCGACGGCCGCAGGGCCGCCGCCGACTGGTCCGCCCTCGCGGTGCCGATGAACGACCGCCACTTCGGCGTCGGCGGCGACGGGCTGATCGTGGCGCTGCCTTCCGACCGCGCCGATCTGCGCATGCGCATGTTCAACCCGGACGGCTCCGAGGCCGAGATGTGCGGCAACGGCATCCGTTGCCTGGCGAAGTACGCCGTGGAACAGGGGCTTGTAGCCAGCAGCAGGGAGAGCCTGCTGGTGGAGACGCTGGCCGGCGATCTCACCTGCGAGCTGCGCCGCGAGCGTGGCGCGGTCACGGTGGTGCGCGTGAGCATGGGGGCGCCGCAGCTCGATCCGCGCGCGATTCCGGTGCTGGCCGAGCAGGCGCCGCCGGTGATCGGCTTGCCCGTGCGCGCCGGCGGGCGCGAGTTCGCCGTGACCTGCGTGTCGATGGGGAACCCGCACGCCGTCTGGTTCACCGACGAAGTGGTCGCCGAGTTCCCGCTGCGCGAGTTTGGGCCGCTGGTCGAGCGGCATCCCGCCTTCCCGCGACGGGTCAACTTCGAGATCGTCAACATCGAGCGGCCCGGCGTGGCTCGCGCCCGCGTCTGGGAGCGGGGCGCCGGCCTGACGCTGGCTTGCGGCACCGGCGCCTGCGCGGTGCACGTGGCGGCGCGGCTCAACGGCCTCACCGGCGACGCGACCGACGTCGCCCTGCCGGGCGGTACGCTGCGCATCGAGTGGAACGGCGCCGGCGATCTCTACCTGAGCGGCCCGGCCGCTGCCGTGTTCGAGGGCGAGTGGCCGGGTTGATTCCGCGCCCATGCGAGTTCAGCGACATTGAAGCCCGGGAAGCCCGGTCGAGTTGCCCCGCGGCCGGGCGAAGGTCTGAGCCGTCTTGCAGCAGGAGCAGGTGATGGAGTTTGCCCGCCGCGTTCAGGAACTGCCGCCATACCTGTTCGCCGAGATCAGCCGCAAGATCGCGGCCAAGCGCGCCCAGGGCATCGAAGTCGTCAGTTTCGGCATCGGCGACCCCGATCTGCCCACGCCGCCGCACATCATCGCGGCCTTGCAGCGGGCGGCCGAGGAACCGGCCAATCACCGCTATCCGGAAACCGAAGGGCTGCCTGAGCTACGCCAGGCGATGGCCGACTGGTACGAGCGCCGCTACGGCCTCTCCTTCGACCCGGCTAAAGAGGTGCTGCCGCTGATCGGCTCGAAAGAGGGCATCGGCCACGTCGCGCTGTGCTTCATCGATCCGGGCGACACGGCGCTGCAACCCGACCCGGCCTACCCGGTCTACGCCGTGGGCACGATGTTCGCCTGCGGCCATACGTACACGCTGCCGCTGGACGAAGAAGGCGGCTGGCTGCCCGATCTGGAGGCCGTGCCGGCGGACGTGGCGCACCGCGCCCGCGTGCTCTGGCTGAACTACCCCAACAACCCGACCGGCGCCGTGGCGGATCGGGAATTCTTCGAGCGGGCGGTAGCCTTCGCGCGCAAGTACGACATCGCCGTGCTGCACGACCTCGCCTACAGCGACGTGACCTACGACGGCTACGACGCGCCGTCGTTCATGCAGGCGAAGGGAGCGAGGGAGGTCGGCATCGAGTTCAGCTCACTGTCCAAGACCTACAACATGACCGGCTGGCGCCTGGGCACGGCCGTGGGCAACGCGGGAATGATCGATGCGCTGATGCGCGTCAAGTCGAACCTCGATTCCGGCATTCCGCAGGCGATCCAGCAGATGGGCATCGCTGCGTTGCGCGGCCCGCAGGACGCGGTGGCCGAGCACAATGCGGTCTATCAGGCGCGGCGCGATCGGGTCGTGACGGCGATGCGGCAGATCGGGCTGCGCTGTACGCCCCCGCGGGCGAGCCTTTATGTCTGGGCACAGATTCCGGCCGGCGAGACGAGCATCGGCTTTGCCGGCCGCCTGCTGGACGACACCGGCGTCGTGGTGACGCCGGGCATCGGCTACGGCGAGCAGGGCGAGGGTTACGTACGCCTTTCGCTGACCACACCGGATACCGCAATCGACGAAGGCTTGCGCCGGCTCGCGGCCTGGCGCAGCGAGGCCGCGAAGGCGTAGACGAGCAGACGACGCGGAGGCGGAATGACGACGGCACGAGTCCGCAGGATTTTGGGCGAGCGGGCCAACCGGCTGGAGCGGCTGCACGACACCGCGCCGCAGCAGGAGCGGGCGTTCCTGGTCGCGGCCGAGGTGAAGGGCCGCGCCGGCTGGTCGACGCAAAGTTCCCTGGACGAGCTGGCGCTGCTCGCGGAGACCGCGGGCGCCGAAGTCGTGGGCCGCGCGATCCAGCGTCTCGATCAGCCGAACTCCGCCACGTATATCGGCAAAGGCAAGGTGCAGGAGGTCGTCGACGAGCGTTCGGCCTGCGGCTACACCCTGGTGATCTTCGACGATGAGCTGACGCCCTCGCAGCAGCGCAACCTGGAAGATCTGCTCAAGGTCAAGGTGATCGACCGCACGGCCCTGATCCTCGACATCTTTGCCCGCCGCGCGCAGACGCGTGAGGGCCGCCTGCAGGTCGAGCTGGCGCAGCTCGACTACCTGCTGCCGCGCCTGGCGGGGCAGTGGTCGCACCTGGAACGGCTGGGCGGCGGCATCGGCACGCGCGGCCCGGGCGAGACGCAGATCGAAACCGACCGCCGCCTGATCCGCGACCGCATCGGGCGGCTGCGCACACAGATCGAGGATGTGCGCACGCACCGGGCGCTCTACCGCCGCCGCAGGGCGCGGCAGGGGGCGCGCGTGGCCGCGCTGGTCGGCTATACCAACGCCGGCAAGAGCACGCTGATGAACGCGCTCTCCGGCGCGGGTGTGCTGGCCGAAGATCGGCTCTTCGCCACGCTCGATCCGGTGACGCGGCGCATTCACCTGCTCGACGGCCGGCCGGCGCTGCTCACCGACACCGTCGGCTTCATCCAGAAGCTGCCGACGGCGCTGGTGGCCGCCTTTCGCGCCACGCTGGAAGAGCTGAGCGACGCCGGTGTGCTGCTGCACGTGGTGGACATCACCGACGCCAACGCGGCGGACCAAGCCGATGCCGTCGATGAGACGCTTGGCGCGCTGGATGTGGCGGAGAAGCCGCGCATTACCGTACTGAACAAGGTCGATCGGCTGTGCGCCGCGGACGGCGAGCCAGTCACGAGCCTGGACGATGTGCGCAAGACCGGCAGCGAGCTGGAGCCGCGAGCGGATGTGGTGCTGATATCTGCCGAGCGGCGCTGGGGCCTGGACGAGCTGCGCGAGGCGATGGCCGCCGCCTTCGCCGGAACGCTGGCGAGCGACACCGGGCTCGAACCAGCACGAGCCGGAGGGGAGCCGGCCATGCCAGTCCGCGGCAGCCGCGCTGCGGGCTGACCGAAATGTGGCGCGGCTGACTCCCGCCTGCGCGAGCACCGTGCAACGATGAAGTGGAGCACACGGCGCCGGATGCGCTGGGAGCCGACGCCGGGCACCGACCGGGGATCGATGCGACGATGACGACTTTCGAACGTGACGCGCCGGCCGCCGGTTCGCTCGAAGACCACGCGACCGAACGCGAGTACGGCGGCTTTGCCGACCTGCTGAAGCCGTCCTCACTCTGGCAGTTCGGCGGCTTTCCGCTGCCGGACGGCGGCTTCTGGCAGTATCGCGAGCCGAACGCCACCGTGCTGGTGCGCAACGGACGCTTGCAGTGCACGGTTTCTCCGCTGACGCGCACACACGACCGCATCCAGTTTCTGGACAACGCCAAGCAGATGTGGTTCTCGAAGGAGCGGTTCAGCGTGCCCGAGCACGGCTCGATCAGCTTCGAGCTGAGCATCGCGGCGCGTGGGCTGGGCACGGCGCCGCGCGATCTGTACGACGGCTTCGTTTCGTACAACCTGCTCGACTTCAACACGGGCTGGGCGATCGACTTCTTCGTCAGCAACGACGTGATCGCCACCGTCTACGGACGGCTGCCGTTTCCCGGCGTGACCGTTCCGGACACCGGCCCGATTCGGCACTTCTGCCTGTTCAAGGAGCTGGAGCTGCCGACGCAGCCCGGCCAGCGCCACGATTACCGCATCGTCTACGACCGCGCCGCCGACACGGTGGAATGGTTCATCGACGGGGAACTGGTGAATCGCGAAGAGGCGGTGCCCGACAAGATCGACGGCTTCACCGCCGCGATGGGCCTGATGACGGAGAAGGATCTCGGCCCCGGCGGCAGCACCTCGTTGCACGGGCAGGGCTTGAGCGGCGAGTGGAGCGCGACGCGCGTGACGGTGCGGCAGGGTCCCGCTGGCGGCTAAAGCCGCCGTCTCGGCGCCCGAGCCCGGACAGCCAGCCTCGTGCTACTTGTCGCCGGTCAGCGATTTGCGGACGGTGCGCGTCTCGGCCAGGGGCGAGGGGCTGGGCGCGTCCCAGTCGGCCATCTCGTCGCGCTGGTCGATCTTGAGCACGACGAAGACCGGACCGTCCTCGTCGAGGATACCGGCGACCTCTTCGCGGAAGCGGCCGACGTCGTCAAAGCTGTAGGCGGCCTTGTAGCCGGCGCCCTTCGCCATCTGCGCGAAATCGATCGCCTCGGCCGAGGCGATCGGCTGGCTGCCGGAGGTCTCGTACACACCGTTCTGGAAGAGGATGTGGCAGAAGTTGGCCGGCGCGGCGCCGGCGATCGTGGCGATCGAGCCAAGCTGCATCAGCAGGCTGCCGTCGCCATCGAGGATCACGACGCGGCGCTCGGGCTGGGCCAGCGCCACGCCAAGGCCGAGCGTGCTGGCGCCGCCCATGAAGCCGATACATGAGAGATTTAACTCGCTGGGCGAGAGCGCGTGCCACGGGCGCAGCACCTGCATCGTGGAGACGACGATACGCTGATCGCGGTGCTGGGCGATCGCGCGCAGGGCGTCGCCGCGGGAGATCGTCATCTGCGTCTGCTCCTCAAGCGCCGGCGGCCAGCGGAAGTCAGGCGGTCTGGGCGCCGATCAGCACGGCGACCGGCGCCTCACGGTTCAATGCCTCGCGGTACGCCGGCTCGATCAGCCGCACGTCCTCGGGGCCATCCACGAGATAGTGCTTGATGCCCAGCGTGTCGAGCAGCGGCTCGGCCAGGCGCACCATGGAGCCGGTATTGTCGCGCGGCGCCTTGTTCACGTCGCGGCCCAGCAGGCCGATCAGCATGAACAGCGGTGCCTTCAGATCGAGGCCGACGCCGCGCAGATGGTTGACGCAGGCGTAGAGCCCGGCATGCTGGATCATCATTGCCACCGGCGCGCCGCCGATCCAGAGGCCCATCGCTACGCAGACGGCCTCGTCCTCGGTGCAGCAGGTGATCACGCGAATGTCGTGCACCGTGTCCAACAGCGCCAGCAACGACTTCTGGTGCGTATCGGGCACGGAGACGATGAACTTGACGCCGCACCGTCTGAGGGCGTCGAGCAAGGTCTGCGCCGGAACCGACTCGGCCGGCAGCGGCATAGCGATCACTCCGGGGCGCACGGATGCTCGATCGCAGGCTCAGCCCGGCTCGTCAGCCGCCGCGGCAAGCACGGCGGTAAGCCGCGCGACGCGATCACCCAACGTCCGCGCCTGCAGCCGGTCTTCCTCGGTGACGGCGCCGTGCGCGGTTGCGCCGTAGTAGGAGCCGGCCACGCGCATGCGCGCCGTCCAGGGCAGGCCGACGAACAGCATACCGTGCGAGAGCAGCAGATGCATCAGTTGCAGCAAGGTTGCTTCGGTGCCGCCTGAGCGCGAGTAGCCGGCGGTGAAACAGGCGCCGGGCTTGCCGGCCAGCTCGCCCGTCTCCCAAAGGTCGCCGGAGTGGTCGAACCACTCTTTGAGCTTGCCGGTCATGCCGCTCCAGTTGGGCGAGCCAACGATCAGCGCGTCGCAGAGCGTCAACTCGGCTGGATCGGCGTCGTCCACGCGCAGCCGGGCCAGCTCGACCCCGCCCGCCGCCTTCACGCCCGTGGCCACGGCCTCGGCAAGTTGTTCGACGAGGCCGCCACGGCTGTCGTAGAGCAGCAGCAGGCGGGGCAACGAGGTCATGGCGAGCTGTTAGTCGCCGAGCCTGGTGCTGTAGCCGAGGGCGATGATCTCTTCGACGTATTCGGACCGCCAGCCAGGGTCGGGAATGGGCCGGCCGTGCTCGCGGAACCACTTGTGCAGGCTGAGATACTCATCTTCGAGCTTATCTCGGCGTCCGTTCTCTTCCTCAAAGACCTCGGCGTCGACCTCTTCCAGGCGCTTGTCCATCTCTTCGGGGCCGATATCGAGGTCTTCCTGCCAATAGTCGGCCAGGTAGTCGAGACCCTCGTCCAGCTCGCGCCGGCACTCGTTGAGGATCATGCCCATCATCGTCTCTTCGTCGACCTTGCGGGCGCGCAGGCGCAGGTCGCGGGCACAGCTCTCGCAGACGACGACGAGACGGCGGGCGTCGCAGTCATCGGCGTGGGGGCATTCGTGGCGCCGCGGAGAGAACGCAGCGACGCCGGGTGAGCGGGAGTAGCCCACCACGATCTCGGGACTCAGCCGGCCGCAGCGCAGGCAGGCCACTTTCTCGCTGAAGATCTCGTTGATGGTCTTATCCCAGTCGATGCGCATCGATTCACCTGCCGTCGGCCGGCGCGCTCGCGTGCGGCGCCGGGCCACAACCATTGTACCGCGAAATCCTGACAAAGCGCGCCACGGGCGGGTTTCCGAGCGTTCCACCCCTTGCGCACCCATGATATGGTGAGTGGTGAAAGCTTCACAGTTTTGCAAGGCACGGGATGATGAACAAGCCGCTGGTGCTGGTCGTCGACGACGATCACAAGATCTTGCGTCTGGTACGCATCGAGCTGACCGCGCAGGGCTTCGGCGTGAGCATGGCCGAGCGCGGCGAGGAGGCGTTGCAGGCGATTCCTCGCATCCGTCCGGAGCTGGTCGTACTGGATATCATCATGCCGGGCATGGACGGGCTGCAGGTCTTGAAGAAGATTCGTGAGTCGTCCGGCGTGCCGGTGATCCTGCTCACGGCCAAGGGCACCGACTCGGACAAGATCATGGGCCTGGAGCTGGGCGCCGACGACTATCTGCCCAAGCCGTTCAATCCGGAAGAGCTGACGGCGCGTGTGCGCGCGGTGCTGCGCCGTTCGCAGGTGCGCGAGGCGCCCACCACCGGTAATCGCCTGCAGTGCGGCGACATCGTCATCGACCTTGCGCGCCGCACCGTGTTTGTGGAAGAGAAGCCGGTCGTGCTCAGCCGCACCGAGTGGCAGCTCTTGCAGCAACTCTGTTCGAACGCCGGGCGCGTGATGCTGCACGAGGATCTGCTCACCCGCACCTGGGGGCCGGAGTACCGCGACGACTTGCAGTACCTGCGCGTCTGGGTGAGCCGCTTGCGCCAGAAGCTGGAGAAGAACCCGGCCGAGCCGCGCTACATCCGCACCGTGCAGGGCATCGGCTACATCCTGGAGGCGAACAGCGCAAGCCCGACGCAGGCCGCGAGCTGACGGCGGCCTTGCGCCGCTGCCGCCTCTCCTAGTCCCCGCGGCGAAACACCGGCGATACGATCTACCCCGGCGGAATTATGCGGCCGCAGGCCGCCGCCCGTACACTGGCCTTGCCGTGGATCGCACGTGTGTGCTGGTCTGCGGTGACAAGGAGCCACAGTATGGTAAGCCTCGGGGGCGGTCTGCCGGCGAGCCGGACGCCTCTCCCCTCTTCGCTCGCCACCGGCGCGCAGTCGGTCGCGCCGCTGATCACGCTTCCCGCGGCGGAGACCGCCACCCGATCGCTTTCACGCGGCCAGATCGAGGCAATCCGCTCGGCAATGCGCCTGTTCATCGACGACGACCTGGCGCGCGGCGTGCGCCAAACGGACCGCGTCTACTGCGACGCCTGTCAGCGGCCGCGACCGGCGGCCGGCGTGATCCGTTACGGCCGCTATGCGCTGTGCAACGGCTGCGCCACCGAATACGAGGTCGCGCGGGCGCACGGCGCGCTCTCGACGCCCGGCCAGTTCGTGCGCGACAAGCATTTCGGCGAGGACGAGCGCTACACGTTGCTGGACTGAGACGATGTCAGGCGCTGAACGGCGGGCGGTGCAGATCCACCGCCCGCCGTTGCTGCGGCCCCGGCGCGGCGTCTAATACTCGGCGAGATAGCGTTGCAGCTCCCATGGGGTGACCTGCTTCCGGTACTCTTCCCACTCGATCTCTTTGGCTTCGAGGAATCGTTCCAGCACCTGCGGGCCCAGCGCCTCGCAGATCACCTCGTCGCGCCGCAGTTCGCTCAGCGCGTCTTCGAGGCTCGCGGGCAACGACTTGAGGTTGTATTCGGCGAGCAGCGCGGGCTCGAAGCCGGAGACGTTCTCTTCGACGGGATCAACAAGCGGCAAGCGGCGCTCGATGCCGTCCAGCCCGGCGCGCAGCATCACGGCGAAGGCAAGATACGGATTGCAGCTTGGGTCCGGGCAGCGCAGCTCCAGCCGGGTGACGGCGGTGTCCAGGCGGCTGGTGCGCGGCACGCGGATCAAGGCCGAGCGGTTCGTGTGCGCCCAGCCGACGTAGGCGGGCGCCTCGAAGCCCGGGATCAGCCGCTTGTAGGAGTTCACCAACGGCGCCAGGATCGCGCACATGCCCCGGGCATGCTCCAATAGACCGGCGATGAAGTGCCGCGCGATTGGCGAGAGCCGATACGGATCCTCGGCGTCGAAGAACAGGTTCTCACCCGTCTCGATGTCGCGCAGCGCCTGGTGCACGTGCATGCCTGAGCCATTGACGCCATAGATCGGCTTCGGCAGGAAGCTGGCGATCAGGCCGTGCGCCTGCGCGATTGCGCGGACGGTGTACTTGAACGTCACGGTGTCGTCGGCGGCCTGCAGCGCCTCGCGGTAGGTGAAGTCGATCTCGTGCTGGCCGGTGGCCACCTCATGGTGGCTGTTCTCCACGACGATGCCGATCGCCTCCAGGGCGTTGACCATCTCTTTGCGCACCTGGTAGGCGAGATCGGTCGAGAGGTCGAAGTAGCTGGCCGTGTCGTGCGGTGTGGCGCGCGGCGTGCCGTCGCCGTCGGGCTTGAACAGGAAGAACTCGATCTCCGGCCCGGCGATGAAGTTGAAGCCCTGCTGCGCCGCCTCGTCGAGGGCGCTGCGCAGCACGTAGCGTGAGTCTCCCTGAAAGGGCTCGCCGTCGGTAGAGAAGATGTCGCAGATCACGCGCGCCGTGGTGTTTTCGCCGCGCTCCCACGGCACGACCGCCAGCGTCGAGAGGTCCGGCTGCAGATAGCGATCGCTCTCGGAGACGCGGGCGAAGCCCTCTAGCGACGAGCCGTCGAACCATTCGCCGTGCTCGACGCAGTGGCGGAAGCGGTGCGCGGGGATCGTCACGCTCTTCACCGCGCCGAGGACGTCCACGAACTGCAGATTCACAAAGCGCACGCGCTCGCGTTCGATCAGCTCGAAGGCAGCGGCCGGTTCTGCAGCGTTCACTTGCGGATCCTCAGCGGCAGCCGCCGCGCGATGCGCCGAAGCCAGGTCGCGGGCGCCCCATCGGCGGCGGCGCGGCGGCCTGCCTCGGCGGGCCCGTCATAGTTGAGCAGATCGCGGGCAAAGTCGGCGGCGTGCTGGTAGCGATCGTCGGGGCGCTTGCGCAAGGCGCGGCTCACGATCGCCTGCAAGACCGGGGGAATGCCCGGGCGAAAGCGGTCCAGGCTCGGGGGATCGCTGTGCACCTGCTGGTACATGACGGCGTTGGCGTTGTCGCCGTCGAAGGGCACTCGGCCGCTGAGCAGCTCGAAGAGCAGCACACCCAGGGCGTAGAGGTCGGTGCGCGGGTCGCCGCGTGCGCCCTCCACCTGCTCCGGCGCCATGTAGTCGGGCGTGCCCGCCGCGTCGCCGCGCACCCGCCAGGTGAGGCGGCGCATGCCCTGCAGCCGCGCGTTGCCGAAGTCGATCAGCTTCACCCGGCCGTTCGGCAAGACGAGGATGTTCTCCGGCTTCAGGTCGCGGTGCACGACGCCGTGCTCGTGCGCGTATTGCAGGGCGAGGGCGACCTGGACCGCGATGTTCACGGCTTCGGCCACGGTGGGCGGCGCATCCGATTCCAGCCAGTCGCGCAAGGGGCGGCCGTCGACGTATTCCAGCGCAATGTAGCCCGCGTCCCGCGGCAGATCCGCATGCGCCGCGCCCTGGATGTTCGCGTGGCGCAGGCGCTGCACGATCGACGCTTCGCGGCGGAAGCGGGCCGCACTGCTGGGATCGGCGATGGTCGCGGGGATGGGAAGCTTGAGCACGACCCGCTCGCCGCTGCCGCGGTCGACGGCGAGATACGAGGCGGCATACAGCCCATGTCCGAGCAAACGCACGATCTCGAACTGATCGATACGATCGCCCGGCCGCCGTTCCGCGCTTAGGCTTTGCAGCTCTGGTGCGCTCATGGCCACCTGCTCCGCGCCGTGGCTTTGCCCGGCCGGATCGTGCCCTCGCGCGGCCCCGTCACCGGCCGAACCAGGACTTCCAGCGCGGCGCCGCCGGCGGAGTGGCCTCGACCGCATGCACCCGGGCGAGGCCGATGGTCATATTATCCGCGGCGCCACGATCGGAGCCAAGCTGCAGCAGCCGCTCGCAGGCCTCGTCGCCCGGCAGCTCGGCAACGGTGCGGCGGATCTCTTCGCTGCTGACCTCGTTCCAGAGGCCGTCCGTGCAGACGACGTAGGCATCGCCGGCCTGCACGCGCTCGCGCAGCGTATCGACCTGCAAGATCAGGTCCGCGCCGAGCGAGCGCGTGAGCATACTGCGCGCGGGGTGGCGCAGGGCCTGCTCCGGCGTGATCAGCCGCATGCGCAGCATCTCAGTAACGCGGGTGTGATCGGTCGTGAGTTGCTGGATGGCGCCGCCGCGCAGGCGGAAGACGCGGCAGTCTCCCACGTGCGCCAGCAGCAGACGGTCGAACTGGATGGCGATGGCGGACATGGTGGACTGCATGTTGAAGCAGTCGGGGTGATCGTGGCCGTGGTTGAAGATCGCCAGGTTCGCCTGTTGCAGCGCCCGGCTGAAGAAGCGATCGCCCAGCGGCGCCCCTTCCTGCCGCGCCTCGTCGATCAGCGTCTCGACCGCCATTTTGCTGGCGACCTCGCCGGCGCGGTGGCCGCCGAGGCCGTCCGCAACGATCAGCAGAAAGCTGCGGGCGGCGTCTGACTCCAGGCCGAGGGCGGCGCAGTAGTCTTCGTTGCCGTCGCGCACGGGGCCGGTGTCGGTGCGCGTGTGCAGCTCGACCTGCGGCGGCGTCTGCACCAGCATCGGCCCTCCTCCCCGCGCCAGTATGGCGGGATCGCGTTTCGGGCCTGTGACCGGCGCTTTTCGGCGCTGTTGCCGGCGCGTTTCTCCCGCGTTTCGTCGCGTTCAGCGACGGGAGGGTTGCACCAGCACCTTCTCATGCGCGCCGCGGTCGGCGACGATCGTGGCGAAGGCTTCGGGCACCCACGCCAGCGGGATACGGTGCGAGATCAGCGGGGAAACGTCGAGCGTGCCGAAGCCGATCAGCGCCGCAGCCTGGGCGAACTCCTCGCGGTAGCCGAGGGAGCCGATCAGCGTGTGCTCGGCAAGCGTGAAGCGCGCGAAGTTGACGGGATAGGGCTGCTGGAAGACTCCGGCAATCGCAATCCTGCCGCCACGCCGCGTGGCCGCGAAACAGTCGTCGAGCGGGGCGGCGAGGCCCACGCACTCGAAGCTGACGTCGGCGCCGCGGCCGTCCGTCAGCTCTTTCAGCGCCGCGCCAACGTTCTCATTCACGGGGTCCAGGGCGCGTTCGACGCCGAGCGCCTGAGCGCGACCACGGCGGCCGGCCGCCGGCTCCGAGAGGAAGATCCGCTCGATGCCGTGCTGGCGCAGCGCCAGGATGACGAGCTGGCCGATCGGCCCGGCGCCCGCGACCAGCACCACGTCTTCCGGCGCCGGCGCAGCACGGTTGACGGCGTGCAGGGCGACGGCCAGCGGCTCGCTCAGAGCCGCACGGTCGGGCGCCGTACCGGGCGGCAGGACGACACAGCGGCGCGCCGCGGCAACCGTGTACTCCGCGAGGCCGCCGGGTTTTGCGTAGCCGAGGGCGCCGCGGGAACGCTGACAAAGTTGCTCGTCACCGGCGAGGCAGAAGCTGCACTCCTGGCAATTCTCCGCCGGATTGACGGTGACGAGGTCGCCGGGCGCCATGCCTTCCGCGCCCGGGCCGAGCGCCATGACGCGCGCGGAGAACTCGTGCCCGAAGATCGTCTCTGCTGGCCGTTCCGGGCCGTAGAAGAGCCGGCCGGACTCGTATTCGTGCAGATCGGTGCCGCAGATGCCACAGAACTCGACGCGCAGCAGCACCTCGCCCTCGCCGGGCAGCGGCAGCGGCCGCTCCTCCAGTTCGATCCTGCCCTGGCCCTTATAGACCGCCGCTCGCATCGTTGCTCCTTGATCCGGGTACGCGGTGCGGCCCCCGGCGCGGTTCTCCGCGTTCCGCATGATAGGGTGGAGGGGAAGCTGCGGCAACGGTAGACGGCAAGGCGCAATGCGGCAGGAACTAACGGTAGAGGTGGCGGCCTCGCGCGACGCGGTCTGGCGGGCGCTGGCCGGCGACCTGGCAAAACGTGGTGGGCATGTGGAAGTCCTGGTCGAACAGCCGGCCGAGGCGCTGCGGCTGGTGGTAGCTGCCGGCGCCGGCGAGCGCTTCGCTCTCGACTATCGGTTGGACGTGCTGGGACCGGAGGATACGGCCGTGATCGCCGCGATCGAGCCGTCCGGCCCGCGCTACCTGCTCAAGCGCTTGCTCTCGTTCGGCGCGGTAGATCGTGGCTACCTGGACGCACTGGCGGTCGGCCTGGCCAACTTGCAGTCGCATCTCGAAGGCCCGCCGGCCGGCGAGGCCGAAGCGGCCGAGGTCTAACTCCGCTGGTGTCCGGCTAATGATGCGTCTGGTGCGTGGCCGCGGGCAGCGCGGCTTCGAACTGGTAGACGAGGCGTGAGAGGGCGGTCAACGTCGCGTTGCCGTCGTCCTCGCCGACGCCGGAGCCCAGGGCCACGGCGATGTAGGGATGCACGGGCGCGAGGAAGATCGCCGCGTCGTTGAAGACATCAACATCGGTGCCGATCTTGTGGGCGACGGGGATCGTGGCCGGGACGCCGGACTGCAGGCGGTCAGTCCAGACCGTGTTTTGCATGAACGCGAGCACCTCGTTCGTGGCGGCCGCGGACAGCAGCTTGTGCTGCTGCAGCAGGCTGAGCAGCACGGCGGCATCGCGGGCGGTGGTCAGGTTGTCCACCAGCGAGGTGGCCTTGAGCCCCCACGACTGCAGGTCGGCCTGCACGCTGTCGAGGCCGAGGCGCTTGCCGAGCACGAAGGCGGCGGTGTTGTCGCTCTCCTCGATCGCGAGCTTCGCCAGGTCGCGGTAGGAGTAGACCTGGCCGGAGCCCTGCGACTGGATTGTGCCGGTGCCGTAATGCTGGATCTCGTCGTCGGCGATCGCCGTGGTCGCGTCGAGATCGATCTGGCCCGCCGCGGCCCGACGGTAGAGGTCGATCACGATCGGCAGCTTGTTCACGCTCGCGGCGCGGTACTGCGTATCCGCATCGTTGAGCAGGGCGACACCCGTCGTGAGATCGAGGGCCACGAAGCCGTACTTGCCGTCGCGCCCGGCGAGCAGGCCGCTGAGCTGCGCCTGATAGCGCTGCACGACGGCGGGATCGACCCAGCTCGCCGGCGCGGAGGCTGCCGCCGCGCCCTGGGCGGCCACGGCCCCCGCGCTCGCCGCTTCCGAGCTGCCGCCGTGGGGGCGGCGGCCGAGGGCGCGCACGCCCAGTACCGCCGCGCCGAACGTGATCGCCAGCAGCAGATAGACGCGCAGCGGCAGCGGATGGGACGTTGCCGGCGGGCGTGCCGCGTGCCGGGTGGTGCGCGGCTCCGCGACCGGTCGCAGGGCTGTCGCGCGGGCGCTGGGCGCCAGGACGCGGCCGGCCCGGTGGCTGGAGCGATCGGGGGCGGGTGGGTTGATGAAGCGGTCAAGGCCGCGATCGCGACGGTTGGCCACGGGCTGCTGGCTCCTGAGCGCTGCGGCCGGCGGAGCGGAGACGCGCGGCGAGGCTCCCGAGATTCGATCGCCGGCGACCCTCGCCAGGCAGCCGACTGGCTGTTATCCTATCACAGGCTTCGTTGACCACGGAATCGAGGGTTCGACGTAATGGCGATCGACGTGCGGCTGCTCGACCACTCCCACGACCCCATCCGCTCGCTCTACATGGCCTACCGCACGTGCTACTCGGCCTTGACGCCGCAGCAGGTAGCGGCGCGCATCGCGGACGAGCGTATCACGCGTGAGCAGATGCTGATATTCGTAGACGAACGAATGCGGACTGGCCACGTCTCTCCGCTGGAGCAGGTCTGGTTCGAGTTCGCGATCGCCGGGATCAGCCGCGCCTTCTCGCACCAGTTCGTACGGCACCGCGTAGGCATCTCCTTCGAGCAGCAGAGCCAGCGCTACGTCGTGTACAAGCAGGGGCGCTTCCCCTTCAGCGTGCCCGACACGGTGCAGCGCGCGGGTATGGGCGACCGCTTTGCAACGTTGATGGCCGAGATCGGCTCGTTCTACGAAGAACTGGTGGCGGCGGGCGTACCGGGGGAAGACGCGCGCTTTGTCCTGCCCAACGCGACCAATACCAACTTCAAGGTGACGATCAATTTCGCGGCCCTGCTGCACCTGGCCGATCTACGCCTCTGCACGCGCGCGCAGTGGGAGTTCCGCCGCGTGGTCTCGCTGATGCGGGCCGAAATCTTCCGCGTCTATCCGGAGCTGGCGCGACAACTGCAGCCGAAGTGCGGCGAGCGGCGCATGGGTTACTGCGACGAATCGCTGGAAGCCTGGGAACGCTGCCCGATCGGCCGCAAGCGGCCGCACAAGACGCGGCTGTTCGATCTGTTCAACGCCTTCCAGCGGGGCGACGAGGCCGCGGCCTTCGCCGCGGCCGACGCGCCGGAGAGCGGCCTCGCGCCGCTGGACGCCGGGGATTTCCAGGTGATCGAGACCTATACCGAGGCCTGAGGCTGGCCGGTGAGCGCGCGGCACATTCGGCGGCGCCAGTGGATCTGGCACAGCTCCTGCAGCGGTTCGGCCGCGGCGCAGAGCGGGCCGCCGTGGCGAGCGGCCGCTGGCGGGTGTTCCGGGGGCGGTGGGCGGCCGGCGGACTCTATTTCCTCTTCCCGTACAATCGTCTGCTCTACGGACTGAACGACGTCTTCGCCTTCGCCTCAGACCGGCTCAACCCGCGCAAGCGCTCGATCGAGGGCGCCGTGATCCGGCCGCGGTATTTCCGGGCGCTGATCAACGCGATCATCGTCACGAACCTACGCCTGCTGGCCATGCTGTTCGCCACCAGCAGCGCACCCGCGGCGGCGCTGGCGTTTCTGCTGTTTACCAGCATCGCCTACAGCGCGCCGCCGCTGCGCTTCAAAGAAGTCCCGTTTCTCGACTCGTTCACCTCCGCCACGCAGTTCGTCACGCCGCTCGTCTTCGGCCTGCTGTACGGTCACGCCGGCGTGTTTGCCTGGCTGGAAGTGATCGCCTTCACCCTGTGGGCGATGGCCTCGCAGGCGTTCGGCGCAATCCAGGACCCCACGCCCGATCGCACCGCGGGCCTGGCCCCCGTCGCGACCTATCTCGGCCTGCGGCGTACGGCCTGGTTCTCGCTTTCGCTCTCTCTGCTCGCCGTGGCGCTGCTGCTCGCCGCGCAACAGTCGCTGGTGTATCTGTGCGTGGTGGCCGCGTTCCTGCTCTATCCGGCGTACGTGCTCTGGTTCCTTCGGGCGCCACCTGAGGCTTCAGAGCACCGCCACTGGCGCTTCTTCCTCTACCTCACTCTCATCGCCGGCATGATCATCACCCGGGCGTTCATCCTGCATGTGCGTTCATCGCCGTGGGGCCGAGCGGCCGCGTCGGTGCAGAGGGCGGGCCAGGCGATCGCTTGCTGCGGGCGGGGTGCGCTTCAGCGCACGTAGCGCTCGTGCAGGATGCACTCGGCTTCGGCGAGCACCGCTTCGACCGTGGGCAGCGGATCCACCAGCGGCCGCGCCGGGCGCGAGATCACCTTGAACAGGCCGCGCATCCGCGAATGAACCATCTCCCAGCCGGCGGCCAGATGCTGGCACAGACGTTGCAGCACGCCTGGCGCGGGCCCGGCAGGCTGCGCGTCGGCTGCTTGATCCGTTGGCCACTCGCGATCGTTCATCACTCACCGTCCTGTTCAGGCGCCGGACGGGGTGCATCCTTAGCGTATGCAGCCCGTGCAACGCCCGCCAGCACCCCCGGCGGTAAACAAGCGCGGCGCTGTCCGGCCTTTAGCCTTTACAGATGGTTTCAAAACCGGCGTTCACGTGCGATCGCATCTCTGCAAGCGGGAACTCCAGCCGGTTTTGAAACCATGTCTTAGAAAGAGGCGGATCGATTGGCTGATGTACACCGCTCAGCCTGGCTGAGCCGCGGCCTCAGCCGACATAATGCTCATGCAGGATGCGCTGGGCTTCGGCGAGTACGTCGTCCGCCGTCAGCAGCGGCTCGACGCCGGCCATTGCCGGGGACCACACAGCCTCGTCCAACAGGTGTTCGAGCGCGGGACCCATCTCCCAGCCCGCGATCAAGAGCTCGCGCATGCGCTGCAGAAAGTGTGGCGCCGACACGGCATAGCGGGCGCCGATGAAGCGATCGGTGGTCCGGTCATGTTCCAGCATTGCTCACGGTCCCGTGCGGGGGTCGGACGGGGGATTCTTCCAGCGTGCGCGTGCGGCGCCTTCCCCGCCAGTACCGACGACAGTAGCCAGAGCGGTTTGTCATAATTCTTTCGTCGCTAGGATGATGCGAGCACCTTCACCCGGCAGGTAGGGGCCGCGCTGCCCACGCCGTTGCTCCGGCCGCTACCCGGTCCCGTCGCCGGAGGGCAACCAGCGCCGCACCAGCTCCTCCAGATCCACCAGATTGAAGGGCTTGGCGATGTAGGCATCGGCGTGCGCCCGCTCGGCCGCGCTGCCTCCCTCGGTGATCGGCCTGATGATCTGCGCGATCGTGGGCCTGGGTGGTCCCGCCGCACTGCCTTATGCCGCCGACCTCGGTCTCGCCATGCAGTTCACCAAGAAATCGACCTCAACCGCGCGATCTACCGCCCCGCCGAGACGGGGATCCCCTCCTTGCCGAAGTTCGCCCTCTATCCCGTGCGGCCGGCTGGGTGGCTCTACGCGCGATCCTGGAGCGAATCGAGCGCAACGGTTACGACGTGTTCAGCCGGCGAGCCGCCACCACGAAGGCCGACAAGCTGCGCACGGCCGCCATACTCTGGGCGGCGGAGCGTCGCGGCGCGCCCCGCTCTCTGGTCGATCTCACCCACCAGCGGGAGGGCTAACGGCTGCATGACAGCGTCTCAGTCGCGCAGGCGCACATGGGCCTCTTGCACAAACTGCTCGTAGGGCAGGGTATTGAGCACGTTCGCGGCGCCGGCCCAGCCACGCCGCGCCACCTCGACCCCGTAGCGCAGCGCCGGCAACTGATCGGTGGCGTGGGCGTCGCTGTCGATCACGAGCTTCACGCCGCGGCGCACCGCCTCGCGCACCAGCCCGTCCGGCAGGTCGAGGCGGTCCGGCCAGCCATCGATCTCCAAGAACTTGTCATGACGCAGGCACGCGGCCATCACGGCGCCCCAGTCGGCGTCGATGCCTTCGCGCTGGTTGATCAGCCGGCCGGTGGGGTGGGCGATGCCGTTGATGTTCGGATTCGCCAGGGCAGAGAGCAGGCGCGCGGTCATCTCCTCCCGTGGCTGGCGGAAGCTGCTGTGGATCGAGCCGATGCAGTACTCGTGGCGGCTCAAGATCGCGTCGGGCACCTGCAGGCCGCCCTCGGAGGTGATGTTCACTTCCAGCCCGTCGATCAGGCGGATGCCGCGATTCGAGGCCCGCAGCGCGTCCAACTCGCGCGAGCGGGCGGCGAAATCGAGGTTGGGATACGAATGATCGGTGATCACCATGTAGGAACGGCCCAGGGCGCCGCAGGCAGCGACCATCTCGGCCATGCTGTTAGCGCCGTCGCTCCAGCGCGTGTGCGTGTGGCAGTCGCCGCGGATCGCCGCCGCTTCGATCAGCTGCGGCAGCGTGTGCGCCAGCGCCGCCTCGATCTCGCCCGAGTCTTCGCGCAGCTCCGGCGGGGGCGTCTGCATCTCCAGCAGGTCGTAGACTTCATCTTCCGTGGCGGCGGGCAGCACAACGCCGTCCGCCAGGCGCAGCACGCCCAGCTCAGAGATGGAGAGACCACGCTGGCGCGCGATCGCCCGGAGGTGAATGTTGTGCTGTTTGGAGCCGGTGAAGTGGTGCAGCAGAGCGCCGTAGTTGTGCGGCGGGGCGGTAAGCAGATCGACACGCACCCCGCTGTGCAACGTGACGCTGGCGGCAGAGGGACCGGATTCGATCAGGCGAGCCACGCCGGGCGCAGTCGCAAAATGGGCGATCAAATCGGCGGGGCGCTCGCTGGCGGCGGCGAGGTCGAGATCGCCGATCGTCGCGACGCGCCGCCGCAGGCTGCCCGCCGCCTCGGCCGCGACCACGAGGCCCGACCCGCGCAAGTGGACCAGCAGCTCGGCAGCCAGCCGCTCGGCCGCCGGCAGCAACAGGCGGCCGGAGCGGCGCTGCAGCTCCCCCAGGCCGCTGCCGAGCTTCTCCAGCGCCTTCGCCGAGAAGCCTTTGCCGGCGAGACCGCCGCTGGTGATCTTCATCTCGAGGTCGCGCAAGTCTTCGACCCCGGCGCCGGCCAGCTTCTGCGCTGTCGCCGGGCCGACACCGGGGATCTTCACCAGGTCGAAGACCGCCTCGGGAATGCCCGCGAACACCTCCTCGAAGTGGCGCACATGGCCGCTGCGGAACAGCTCCTCCAGGTAGCCGGCGATGCCCTTACCGATGCCGGGAATCTCGGTGAGCGTGCCCTGCTGCCACAGCTCACGGGCGTTGCGCGTGGCGTGTTCGACGCCGGCGGCGGCGCTCTCATAGGCCTGGGCCTCGAAGCGGTTGCGGCCGCGAATCTTGTAGGCGACCGCAACGTCGCTCAGCAGCTCGGCCAGGTCCTGGTTGGTCTCAATGCGCCGCTGACTCATGCGCCGGCTACCCTCCGCAGCCTCGTCCCGCGTCCCGCGTCCCATGAACAAGTTTGCTCTCGTGTTGCTCTCATCGTATGCCGGAACGGCGTCGCCCGCTTCTCAGACATCAGAAGGAGATCCGCAGGGCCGCACAAGTTTCAGGAAACTGATGCGCGAATCGGCGGTGCTCGACCGTTTACTTACAACGGGTGCCGCGGGTGCAGTGGCGATGCTGCCGCCCTGATCTTTCGCCGGAGGCCCGCGCTACGAACGACGTGCCCCCCGGCTGTATGGCGCCCGGTGAACTGAAGGGGGAGCAGCTCATCGCTTTCATCTATCGAGAGACTCCCGACGCGCCGGTCCTGCGCCATCTGTTGCGCTGCGCCGCCTGCCGCGCCGCGCTGGCACAGTACCGACGCGTGGCGCATCTGCTGCTCCGGGTCTATTACCGTCGCTCCTGCCCGGCCGCCGACACGCTGCTGGCCTATGTGATAGGCGAGCTGGCGGCCGCGGAGGCCGAGGCGGTAACGGGCCATCTGCAGGGGTGCGGCGAGTGTCTGGCGGAGGTCGAGATCCTGGTCGCGGCGGCGGCGCAAGAGTAGGACGCCGGCCCATGACGCGCCGCGCGCCGCCGGCGGGCCGGTTCCGCCCGCCGCCGTGCGGCCCGCTACGAGCGCCAGTGCTCGTAGGCCGCGCGGGCGGCTTCGGCGATCAGGTCGTCGAGGCGGCGGCGCAGGGCGGAGAGTTCACGCGGGCCGGCGCCCTCGGGCACGCGGGCGCGGGTGAAGGCCGCGATCGCGAGATGCTCGCCGTTCTCCAGGGTCAACACGCCCGCGTCGTTGTGAATCTCCCAGGCGCCGCTGAGCGAGCCGGTCTTGTGGGCGAAGTCGAGCGTGCCGGGCAGGTAGCGCGGCAGTCGGTCGTTCAACTGCTGCCGCAACAGGATGGCAAGCATCGGCTCACACTCGGCGCGACCCAGGCCGATGCGCTCCATGCCCGCGCCGCTCTGAATCGCGGCGAAGAGATCGACCATATCGTCGGCGCTGGTCACGTCGTTTTCGGCGGAGGCGTGGTAGGCGGGGCTGTCTGGATCGGTTGGGTGTTGCTTCCACTGCCGCGCCCGCTCGGATGGTGCGAGGCGGTGGTCGCGCGGCAGATCCATCAGCTCGAACAGGCGGCGGCAGGTGGCGCTGACCCAGGTGTGGCGCAGCCCCAACTCGCGCATCGTGGCCGTAACGCGCTCGGCGCCGAGCCGGCGCACGAGGATGTCGGCGGCGGTGTTATCGCTGATCACGATCATCAGCGTCAGCAGGTCATGCACGGTGGGCGCCAGGTGCGCGTCGAGCAGTTGCAGCACGCCGCTGCCCACCGTCTTGTCGTCCTCGCTGAGCTGCCAGCGGTTGAGCAGCGAGAATTCGCCGGCCGCGGCCCGGCGGAAGGCCTCGACCAGCACCGGCACCTTGAAGACGCTGCACGACGCAAACGGACGATCCGCATCGACTCTGACCCGCTCACCACGCTCGATCTGCAGGGCGGCCAGGCCGGCCTCAACGCCGTCGGCCGCGGCGGCATCCGCCAGACGGCGTAGTCCGGCTTCCAGCGAGGCGACCGCGGTCATCGCGACCTCCGCTTGTTCGTTTGCCCTGCGCAAACGTATGGTAACCGTGGAGCAGTGCGGCGGCCAACGCGCGCCGCGTACCGCCGCCTCGGGCGTTTCGTGCCTGCGTGCTCAGCGGAACGAGACCGCAAAACCCGATCGCGGCGCCGCCGTTGTGCGTTCTCCGCCGCGAGCATGCCCGATTTGCACCCTTCGCTAAGGATGGATCGCGTGGAACTGCAGTTCGGCGAAAAGGAGGAGGCGCTGCGCGCGGAGGTGCGCAGCTTCCTCGCACAGCACCTGCCCAGGGATCTCGAGAACGGCGGCTCGATGGGCGCCCGCAACGATGAGGCGTTCGCCGCGGCGCAACGCTTCAACACCGAGCTGGGCAAGCGCGGCTGGATCGCGCCGGCCTGGCCGAGAGAGTACGGGGGTCTCGGCGCCTCGATCTACGAGCAGATGGTCTTCAACGAGGAGTTCGGCTACGCCGGCGCGCCGGACACCGGCACACGCGGCTTTGGCGTCGGCATGATCGGCCCCACGCTGATCATCCACGGCTCCGAGGAGCAGAAAAAGGAGCACCTGCCGCGCATCACCAGCGGCGAGGCGATCTGGTGCCAGGGCTACTCTGAGCCGGGCGCCGGCTCGGACCTGGCGTCGTTGCAGACGCGCGCGGTGCGCGACGGCGACGACTACGTCGTCAACGGCCAGAAGATCTGGACCTCCGGCGGCCACCGCGCCAATTGGATGTTCATGCTGGCGCGCACGGACCCGGACGCGCCCAAGCACCGCGGCATCTCGTTTCTCTTGCTCGACATCAAGCACACGCCCGGCGTGCAGGTGCGCCCGCTGATCAACATGGCGAACCGGCATCACTTCAACGAGGTGTTCTTCGAGGACGTGCGCATTCCGCGCAGGAACCTCGTGGGCGAGGAGAATCGCGGCTGGTACGTCGGCATGACGCTGCTTGACTTCGAGCGCTCCGGTATCGGCGGCACGGCGGCGCAGCGGCGCACGCTGGAGAAGCTGAGCGCCTGGCTGAAGGACCAGCCGGTGGAGAAGCGCGAGCGGCACCGGCTCGGCCTGGCAAACCTGGTGATCGAGAACAACGTGGCGAAGTATCTGGGCTATCGCATCGGCGACATGCAGGCGAAGGGCCGCCACCCCAACTACGAAGCCTCGGTGATCAAGATCTTCCAGTCGGAGCTGGGGCAGCGCATCTACCGCTACGGCGTGAACATGGTGGGGCTGCCCGGCCAGCTCGTGCCGGAAGAGCCGCGGGCGCCGTTTTCCGGCGAGCTGCCGGAGGGCTACCTGACCTCGGTGCCGACGAGCATTTTCTCCGGCACCAACGAGATCCAGCGCAACCTGATCGCCACGCGTGGCCTGGGCCTGCCGCGGGGCTAGGCGCGAGACGGGGGAGGCGAGCTTGAGCATGGGGCGGCCACGCGGCCGCCCCTTCGCTTGAGCGACGAGGGACGAGGCGGCAGAGGAGGAGGGGGCATGCAGATGCGGCACGTGCTGGCGGTCGAGCAGTTCGAGCGGTCCTGGATCCTCGGGGAGTTGCTGCCGACGGTTGCCCGCTTCGAACAGGGTTGGCCGGCAACGGCGCTGAGCGGAACGGAGATTTTCCACCTCTTTCAACAGCCAAGCTTTCTCACGCGGCTCGCCTTTTCCCGCGCGATCAAGCGGCTGGGCGGTGGCCACGAGCAGGCTGACTTCGAGGACGCGTTCACCGCCGAAGGTCGCCGGCAGAGCATCGAAGACGAGGTGCGCATTCTCAACGGTCTCGATTATGCGGCGATCGTCGTGCGCGCCGCGGCGGCGGGCGGAGCAGAGCGAGCCGCCGCCGTTTCTCGCGTGCCGGTGATCAACGCGGGTGAGCCGGCGCATCGGGCGGCGCTCGGCAGCGCCCAGCACCCGACACAGGCACTGGCGGACCTGGTCACGATTCGGCGGGCGCTGGGCCGCATCGACCAACTTCATGTCGCGGTCGTGCCGGGCGACGGCGCCTCGCTGGTGATTGTGCAGTCGCTGGCGATGCTGCTTGGGCGCGTGTGCCAGGGATTGCGGCTGAGCCTCGTCGTGCGTCCGGCGCTGACCGCGCTGTTCGAGGAGTTGCGCGCTTCGCTGGCGGCAACCGGCGTCGACCTGGCGCTGGTCAACGATCTGCGTTTGGTAGCGCCGAGCGCCGACGTGATCTACTTCGCGCAGGCGAACAACCTGCACCTGGGCATGGCCGAACGGTACCTGCCCGCCGGCGAGGAGCCGGGAGTGTTTGTGCTCACCGACGAAGTTGCCGCGTCGGTGCGGGCAGACGCGGCGATCATGCATCCGCTGCCGCGCAACATCGGCGCGGGGCAGGGCGTGCCGGAGGAGCTGCCGGAACGCTTCAGCGACGACCCGCGACTGTATGCGTTCACCCAGGCACGAATGAAGTACCTGGTCGCGGGCGCGTTGCTCTATATGCTTCTGAATGGGTCGGGATCCCGGCCGGCCCCGCGGCTTGAAAGCTGAGCCGCTGTTCGCTAAGGTATTTGCAGCGGGTTCGTGTGCCCGTCGAGCCTCCGTAGCTCAATTGGCAGAGCAGTTGACTCTTAACCAGTCGCTCTACCGTTTTTCTTGTCTTTTGTGGACGGTATTGGACCGATTTCACGCCTAACTTCCGTCTACGTCACCCGTCACAGCTCCATGTCCGTCCAGTGTTTTCCACGCGCGTTGATGTACAGTTGATGTACGAACTGTGTCAGTAGATTGCGAATCGGTTAAGAGACTCGGCTGAGCCGCCGCCGCGCCCGCGCGTGCTGCTGGTTGAGCCGGTCGCGCTCGCGCGTGCAAGCGGCCTTGCCGCAGATGTTCATGCTGTTCGCCCGCGGCCGCCGCGTCACCCCGTACGGTTCGCCGCAGATGACGCAACTGGGCGCGGCCGAAACATCAGCGAGCGCCAGGGCGAGCTGAAGCGCCACGGCGCCGATCAGGTTGGTGGCGCCGTAGCGCACGGCCGGCTGCCGCGGCAGCGCACGCGGCGTGTCCCGCAGAGGCTGGTCCACGTTGCCGAGCGGCAGCACCAGCACCGGACGCACGCCGCCGCGGTCAAGCCACAGCGACACCGCTAGGCAGAGCGTCGCCTGCGCGGCCACGAGCGATAGCGGATCGTCTGGCCGGCACCGCCACGCTTCCCCGGCGTGCAGGGAAGTCTGCGCCAACTCGTGCCAAGCGTCCACGTCGCCGAGAGCGGCAGCCTCGGACCGCGCGACGGCTTCGGCGACGGCGCGCAGGACGGCAGGATCGATGCTCGCCGGCATCGGCCTCTGCTGGGCGCCGAGCATCCGGCGAATCACGGCCCAGTCTGCGGCGTCGCCGGCCTGTCCCATGCCGACCGCCGTGGCGCAACGCAAGATCGCGCCCGCCTGCTCAGCAAGCAACGTCCACACGGCGGCGGACTCCCACAGGCTGCCGTCGTTGCGCCTGTCGTTGTTGCAGATGCCCGGCCGGTGGCGGTCTTCGCACCAGCGCATGTCCGGGTCGCGGTCGCGGAAGACGAGCGGGCCGTCGGGGTGAGCGGCGATGATGCTGCCATCCGGGGCGTACTCCACGAAGCCGACGCCAAACGGCAGGTAGCTGGCACGCAGCGGCCGATGCAGGCAGAGGCACAGCGGCCCGTAGCGTGCGGCGAAGGTGCGGATCGCGCTCGCCGGCTTCGCCACAAGCGCCGCGAAGGCGAACAGCAGCCCCTTGGGCGCGATGACACGTCTCTGTTGTTCTGATGCCGGCCAGCGGAGCCAAGCGCCCTCAGCGGTGGTGCCGTTGGGCGCGACCGGGACCAGCTCAGGCCGGGCGGCGGGCACCAGCCAGCCGGACTCGTTGGTGATGTGCGGCAGCTCGCCGTCCGGGTCGGAGAGGATGCGATTCGCCATACGCGCTCGGTCCTCCGGGTGTCAGTCGTAAGTCACAGATAACGCATAGAACGACTGTTCGCCTCCAACTTAGCATGAATGCATAGCGACTGGACACAGATGGACGGGGGTGGGACCGATGAGCACTGTTGCCGAGCCGGACGGTTGCGCCATTCGGCTTGAACCGTTGGCGGTACGGGCGGGGGATGCAGCACGCATGATTGGCGTTTCGCGCTCGCGCCTCTACGAGTACCTAGCGAGCGGCGCGATTGAGTCGTTCCGCGCCGATCGCGGCATCCGGTTGATCCCGGTCGAGGCGCTGCGCGCCTGGGTCGAGCAGCAGCGCGTCGCCGCGCGAGGCACTTAAGTGCGCAAACGCCGGCCACACCTGGCCGGCGCTGAATCTCATGCCCGCTTCGCGCTGCATTCGCTACCGCCGCGCGAAGCGGGCGAAAGGAGACTGATCATATGGTTGCACAATTCCAACCCTTCGACAATAACCCGACCAACCGCCCGGATGCACCAACGATTCGCGCGGCACTGCGCTGCGAGCGTGCCCGCTGCGATTGCCAACGTCCGGCTGGCCAGAAGGCCCATTGTCCGAAGCACCAGGATACGCATCCCAGCTTGAGCGTGACCGAGCGGGATGGGCGGGTGCTCGTGCGCTGCCACGCCGGCTGTCTTCAGCAATCAGTGATCGACGTACTGCGCGCGCGGGGCTACTGGCCAGTCGGACGCTATACCGGCCAGCGCCGGAAGCTGCAGAAGGTGAGGGTGCCGACTTCGCGCACACCCGCGCTCGCAACCGACGCCACGCGCCACGAGTACCGCGCTGCAGATGGCGCACTCCGTGCCACCCATGCGCGTATTGTCAAGCCGGACGGCGGCAAGACCATGCCGTGGGAGGGAGTGAACGGCCAGCCGGTGACGATCAGCGGCTTGCCGCTGTACCGCCTGCTGGAGCTGCTTGCTGCTCCCGCTGGAGCCGACGTGCAACTCCATGAAGGAGAAAAGTGCGCCGATGCCGCACGAGGCGCAGGCTTCGTCGCCGTCTCGCTGGGTGGTGGCGCAGAGCAGCGCGACTTCGGCATGGCGCTTGAACCGCTGTGCGGCCGCCGCGTCTACCTTTTCCCCGACAATGATGCGCCCGGTCGTGGTCTGATGCAGCACGTCGGCGCGGCGCTCACCGGCATCGCCGCCGAAGTGCGCGTGGTGGAGTTGCCAGACGTGAAGGAAAAGGGCGACATCGCGGACTACCTGGCGGACGGACACACCGCCGAGGACGTGCGCGCGGCGATGGCGGCGGCGCCGACCTGGACAGACTGGGTCGCGAGCTTCGCCAGTGACCGGGAGCCGGGAACGGCGGCGGCATCCGGGCCTGCGCCGGGAGCAGCCGCCGCGCGCCCCCCATCGCAGGCGACGCGCCTGGTGCAACTCGCCGAGCAGATGCAGGTCGAGCTGTTCCATACGCCAGACGGGCGGGCCTTTGCCAGCTTCCGCCGTGATGACCACACGGAGACGCAGCCGCTGCGGTCGAAGGGGTTTCGTACCTGGCTCGCCGCGCTCTGCTACAAAACCGAAGGCACGAGTCCGCGTGCCCAGGCCGTGCAGGACACGCTCGGCGTTCTGGAAGGCCGTGCGCTCCACGATGGCCCAGAGCGCGCCGTCTTCCTCCGGGTGGCATCCTGCGATGGGAAGGTCTTCCTTGATCTCGGCGACGCCCGCTGGCGCTGCGCCGAGATCGACAGGACCGGCTGGCGGCTGGTTTCGATCGCGGACACGCCGGTCCGCTTCTGGCGGTCGCCCACACTGCGGGCGCTGCCAGAGCCGGTGACGGGCGGGGCCATCGCCGCCTTGCGCCGGTTCGTCAACGTCGGCGAGGACGCGAGCTTCCGGCTCTTCGTCACCTGGTTGAGCTACGCCCTGCTGGGGCAGGGACCGTATCCCGTGCTGGTACTGCGTGGTGGCCAGGGTCGCGCCAAGAGCACCACCGCCCGCGTGGCGAAGGAGTTGACCGACCCGGCGACGCTCACGCTGCGGGCGGAGCCGCGCGAACTCCGCGATCTTGCGGTGGTCGCGCGTGGCTCGCACCTCCTCGTCTTCGACAACTTCAGCCACCTGCCCGGTTGGCTCTCGGATGGCCTCTGCCGGCTCAGCACAGGCGGCGGGCTGGGGGTGCGCGCCCTCTACACCGATGACGAAGAGCAGGTCTTCGACGCCGTGCGCCCCCTGCTCATGACCGGGATCACAGACTTCGTGGAGCGCAGCGACCTGCTCGATCGCAGCATTTTCATCGAGCCGCCCCGGCTTGAGCAGGTCACGCCGGAGCGGGAGTTCTGGTTGGACTTCGCGCGAGGGCAGCCCAGCATCCTCGGCGCGCTGTTCGACGCGGTTGCTATCGGGCTGCGGAATGCGTCCGCTGTCTCAGTGTCCCGGCCATTCCGCATGGCGGACTTCGCTCACTGGGGCGTGGCCGTGGCCCCCGCGCTCGGCTGGACCGGGAACGACTTCGAGAACGCTTACGGTGACAACCGCGACGAAGGCGCCGCCCTGCCTCTCGAAGCGTCGCCCCTGGTTGTGCCGCTTCAGGCGCTTGTGCAGGCGGCCGGGGCCGACGGCTGGCAGGGCACGGCGCGGGATCTGCTGGACGAGCTGCGGGTACGTCTGCCCGAAGCAGAGCGGCAACGCTCGCCGCGCGGTTGGCCCGCCGCAGCCAACGCGCTCTCCAATGCGCTCAAGCGGCTGGAACCCAACCTGCTCACGATCGGGATCGGCGTGCAGTTCGCGCGAAAGGGGCACGCCGGTGCCCGGACGATTCACCTGAGCCTGGTGGAGAAGGCGGCGGACCCACCGTCCGCATCGTCAGCACCGTCGGCAGCGGCGCAAGCAGGCGTGCAGCGCGGCCACAACGCTAACGATCCCGCTTACGATGGCGCACAGGGGATTGTCAGCAGTATCCAGGGGATCGTCAGCAGCGGCGGCGAACGCAGGCGTGAAATCGAGCCGGCTGACGGTGCTGACGACGCTGACGATCGTTCCGCCGACTCTTCGAATTACGCTGCCCCCGCGAGGGATGAACCGCAGGCGGCCGACACCGCCGACTCGGCCTGCCCGCACGGAGTCGTCGTCGCACCGGGCGCTGTCTGCTACCTCTGCGACTTGCGTTGGTGCGCCGATTGCGGCGAGTCAACGGGCAGTGTGCTGCGTGTGGTCTGTCCGGTACGCTGCCGGCCGCGCCGGGTTGCCGCCAATGCACGTGAGGCGCTGGCAGCATAGCGATGGGGAGGACACATCCTGAACGGCATCACGTTCTGAACCGGCCAAGACAGCAACCCGCGCACCGGCTTGAAGCCAGTGCACGGATGGACGAGCCGTTGGGGCAGATCGGGCGCAGGGCAAGGAAGCCGGCCGCGGGCGGGAAGATGACGCAGTGGGACGCGCTTAGGGCGTCATGAGTGAGAGAGGCGGTGAAGACCATGAACGAAGGTGCGCTGACAAACGAGGACAAACTGCGCCTGCGCTGGGACAAAGAGGACTGCGCGGCCGTGCTCCGCATCGAGGGCATGGGCTACAAGCAGATCGCCCGCGAGCTGCACTACTGCGACGCTTCCGGAGCCCGCAAAGCGGTCAAGCGGTCGCTGGCACGCCACCCGTCCGATGAGGTCGAGGAGCGGCGGCAGATCATGGCCGCGCGCATCGATCGGCTGATCGGCGTGCTCTGGCCGGAGGCGATGAAGGGCAAGCTGTTCAGCATCGACCGTATCATCAGCCTCATGCACCGGGAAGCCGATCTCTTTGGCCTGGACGGTGCGAAGACGGTCAATGTCAAGGAAGAGCTGTACACCATCGCCCGGCGAGAAGCCGATAAGTATGGTCTGTCCGAGGCCGAGGCCCTCGCCATCGCCGAGGAGGTGCTGAAGGACCACCGGCGGCGTGGCTGAACCACAAGGTCGATGGGGCACCGCGTGTCGCGCAGCAGGTGACCCAACACCACAATCTCGGCACGGACGAAGTGATCACGCACGCCGCGAAGCCGCAGCGAGGCCGCCAGCGGAGGGAAGCAACGTCCGATAGGGTGCTATGCCGCCCAATCGGCCGCAAACAGCTCCGCTTGTTGCAGCACCCCGGTAATCGCCTCGGGCTGGGCATCGGGTGGGTAGCGGTGGTGGCGCAGCACCCGCCGCACTAGCGCCCGCAAGGCCGCTCGCGCGTCCTCCCGCACCGTCCAGTCTACGGTGACGTTCGCCCGCACCTTCGCCACCAGCTCGCGTGCAATCGCGGCCAGCGTGGCATCGCCCATGACATCGACCGCGCTCGCGCTCAGCCGCAGCGCGTCATAGAAGGCGAGCTCATCCTCGCGCAGCCCGAGTTGCTCGCCGCGCCGCTGCGCATGCTCCAGCTCCTTCGCAAGCTGGATGAGCTGCTCAATCACCTGGGCCGTCTCGATCGAGCGGTTCTGGTATGCGAGCACGGCCCGTTGCAGCAGCTCCCCGAACGACCGCGCCTGCACGGCGTTCTTCGCCGAGCGGGTCTTGATCTCATCGTTGAGCAGCTTGCGCAGGACTTCTACCGCAAGGTTCTTCTGCGGCAGCGCCTGCACTTCGGCGAGGAACTGGTCGGAGAGGATAGAGAGGTCGGGCTTCGCAAGCCCCGCGGCGGCGAAGATGTCCACCACGCCCTCCGGCGCGATCGCCTGGGAGATGAGCTGGCGGATGGCGTGGTCTAGCTCGTCCGGCGCCCGCTGCGTGCGGATCGACTCTTTGCCCAGCACCGCCTGCACCGCCTGGTAGAAGCGCAGGTCGTCGATCATCGCCATCGCTTCGTCGGCCGGTACGGCGAGGGCGAAGGCTTTGGACAGCTCCGAGACGGCGACAAGATACCGGCGCTTGCCGTCGGCCTGGGCGAGGATGTGCTCCTGCGCCGCGGGCAAGACAGCGAGCTTCTCCGCGGCCGTGCCGGCTTTGAACGGCGAGGCGTCGAAGCCGTGGAAGAAGGCGGCGACGATCTCGACCTTCTCCTGCGTCACCGCGACGGCCTCGCGTTGGTCCACGGTGGGCTGGCCGGCGCCCCCGCCCGCCGTGTACTGCGCCAGCGCCCGCTTGAGCTGGTCGGCGAAGCCCAGGTAGTCCACCACGAGCCCGCCCGGCTTGTCGCGGAAGACGCGGTTGACGCGGGCGATCGCCTGCATCAGCCCGTGGCCGCGCATCGGCTTGTCCACGTACATCGTGTGCAGCGCCGGCACGTCGAAGCCGGTGAGCCACATATCGCGCACGATCACGAGCTGCAACGGGTCGTCCGGGTCCTTGAAGCGCCGCGCCAGCGCCTCGCGCGCCGGCTTGTTGCGGATGTGCGGCTGCCAGGTGAGCGGATCCGGCGCCGAGCCGGTCATCACCAGCTTGATCGCGCCGGCCGCGTCGTCGTCGCTGTGCCAGGCGGGGCGCAGGCGGATGATCGCCTCGTACAGCTCGACGCAGATGCGGCGGCTCATGCCGACAATGAGGCCCTTGCCCAGCAGCGCCTGCTGCCGCCGCTCGAAATGCGCCACCAGGTCCTCGGCCACCAGCTCCAGCCGCCGCCCGGCGCCGACCACGGCCTCCAGCGCCGCCCACTTCGTCTTCAGCCGCTCGCGCTGCGTCTCCTCCTCGCCCTCGGTCAGCTCCTCGAACTCCGCGTCGAGGTGCGGCTGCTCCTCCTCGGGCAGCGCCAGTTTGGCAAGGCGGCTCTCGTAGTAGATCGGTACGGTGGTGTGGTCGTCGATGGCGCGCTGGATGTCGTAGACGCTGATGTAGTCGCCGAAGACGGCGCGGGTGCTGCGGTCCTCAAGGTCAATCGGCGTGCCGGTGAAGCCGATGAACGTCGCGTTGGGCAGGGCGTCGCGCAGGTGGCGGGCGTAGCCGTCGACGAAGTCGTACTGGCTGCGGTGCGCCTCATCGGCGATCACGACGATGTTGCGCCGGTCGGAGAGCAGCGGGAAGCGGTCGCCGCGCTCCTCCGGCGAGAACTTCTGGATCGTGGTGAAGACGACTCCGCCGGACGCGACGCGGAGGAGTTGCCGGAGGTGCGCGCGGTCGGTGGCCTGCACCGGGTCCTGGCGCAGCAGTTCGGCGCAGCGGGCAAACGTCCCGTAGAGCTGGTCGTCCAAGTCGTTGCGGTCGGTGATCACCACGAGCGTGGGGTTCTGCAGCGCCGGGTGCAGCACGAGCTGGCCGGCGTAGAAGAGCATCGAGAGGCTCTTGCCGGAGCCCTGCGTATGCCAGACCACGCCGGCGCGGCGGTCGCCGTCCACGTGGCTGGCCTGAACCGTGGCCTCCACCGCGCGGCGCACGGCGTGGAACTGATGGTAGGCGGCGAGGATCTTGCGGAGCTGCGGGCCGTCCTGCTCGAAGACGATGAAGCTGCGCAGGTAGTCGAGGAAGCGCCGCGGTTCGAACAGCCCCTCGATCAGCACCTGCAAGCGCGGCATCTGCGCCGGGGCCAGCTCCTCGCCTGCGATCGTCTTCCAGGGCACGAACCATTCCCAGTCTGCCGTCAGCGAGCCGGCCCGCGCCTCGATGCCGTCGGAGATGACCAGCGCCTCGTTCTGGAGAAAGAGCGTGGGGATCTCCTGTTTGTAGGTTTGGAGCTGGTTGAAGGCGGCGCCGATCGTGGCCTGCTCGTCGGTGGGGTCCTTCAGCTCGATCACGGCGAGCGGCAGGCCGTTGACGAAGACGACGAGGTCGGGCCGGCGGTTGTGGCCGTCCTCGATCACGGTGAACTGATTGACCACGAGCCAGTCGTTGGCGGCGGGGTCCTCGAAATCGATCAGGCGCAGATTGACCCCGCGCACACGGCCCGCCGCGTCGCGGACCTCGACGCCGACGCCGTCCACCAGCCGGCGGTGGCAGCGCTGGTTGTCGGCCACGATCGAGGGCGACTCACGGCGCAGCAGCCGGCGATGGGCCTCCTCGCGCGCCTCGGCCGAAGCCCAGGGGTTGAGCCGGGCGATGGCGGCGCGCAGCCGCGCCGGCAGCACCGCCTCGCCGTATGAGTTGCGCTCGGCACGCTCGGCGCCGGGCGCAATCTCCGGCCCATGCAGCACCGTGTAGCTCAGCGCCGCAAACCAGCCAAGGGCAGCCTCTTCGACGGTGGACTCGGTGAACGTTACGGACATCGGCTGTTGGCCGATCTTGCTCTATCAACGCCGCGTTGCCTACCTGAACGGCGGCAGATCCGACGGCAGCCCGACTCGCATAAAGAAGCGAGCAAAGGCTTGCGAATAGTGCTCAAGGTATGGCGAGCGCAGCCGCCAGCGGCTTCCCAAGCGGGCGGTATGGTTAATGAGATAGCCAACCGGTAGGCTGTAGATCTGGTGGAAGTCCGCGACCTGAGCTTTGCGGTTGTCGTCCGGTTCATCCGGCGATGCCAACAGATACAGTCCTTCAATCTGGCCCTTGCGCACCTGCTCCCAGCGTCCCTTTCGCTTGAACGCCTCATTTTCCCGTTCGTAGTCAGCGATCGTGAAAATCGGACAGGTTGCAACCAGCGGCGCCTTGTCGTTCTCCAGATCACAGCTCTGAGTGATGATGATTAGGTCGAAGACTGCTCCACCAAAAGTGTAGTCCCCTTCGTCATCCAGCAGAGGTGGCTCGTAATCGGGCGGCATTATGGGGACGATACAGTCGGGCAGCAGATCCCCTTGAGCCAAGCCCGGTCCACCGATGCGCTCCCACCATGGCTGGATCATCAGTCGATATCGTCGTCATCAAAGACGAACGGCATCGGGCGGCCGCGTTCCGGGCGGCGCATCCTGACCCTCATGGTAAAGAATCGCTTCGGTGGCATTGGCCGATAGTCAAAGTCGTCGATTTCGTCTGCCAGTTCGCCCCACGCCTCGGCGGGCTCGGCTAGTTGAGCCTGTGCCTGGTCGATCCGCGCCGCCAATTCGCGGCCGTCCACGCTCTGCGGAGCCGCACTGTCATCGGACTGGAGCGGCCGCTGAATGACAGGCCAGCCGACCAGTGAGCGCTTTTCTAATAATGCAGGCATCAGGTCATTACCTCATTTCTTGTCCGATCGGTGATCGACGCCTCGAACCCTACGTACATCAGGTCGTGCAGTTCCTCGATCATCTGCCAGAGCTGTGCCTCGTCCGGTGTGCTCTGGAGTGGGCGCATAAGTTCCAGATCGAGCAGCACTGAGGTCACGTTCGGCCGCGGAGGCGACACAATTGCTTCGTTCAAAATGAGCATCGTGCCTGCATTGTCCTGTGGCATCTGCAACTGCATCAGATACCCCGTCAGCCCATGCGGCAAATCAGGCGACACCTCCGGCACGGTGCGCAGGTACTCCTTCAAGTCTCGGATCGTCTCGGGCAGGTCAAGACGGTTCACGTAGCGGAGAGCGATCCTTGTGACGGTTATCGGATGCAGCCGCTCGCGGTAGACCGTCCAGAGCCGGTGCGCCTCCTGGCGAAAGTCGGGCCACTGGCTGTAGGGCGCCAGTCGATGGAAGGTAAAGCCGTCCAACCGTGCCTGGAAAATCTGTCGTTCGTCCTCGCTCGTGAAGGTGTACCCGACTGGCGTTGAGAGCGCTTCAGCCGCGACCTGAGCCCCCACCGTAAAGCGGCCGTGCATCTGCATGCGCGAGTTGAGAGCCGGGTATCTGTGCTCTTCGCCTTCCTGCAAGGCCGCCAGGGCATCGAGTGGCGTATCAGCGGGCAACTCGACCCGCAGGTCGAGCAACGCCTCTCGAATCGGCGGCCGCGGATATCGCCTTTTATCGACCATCGAGTTCAGTATATCCTGCTTGCTATCGCCCGACTCGGCCGGTCGCCGCTGTGTTGATTGCAGACAATGGAATGGACCTCATGCCGGCCAACGACGCTCGCGTCGCCTCATTCGCCGCTGCATTGTCAGGTTGGTGGCCTCATGATGGCCTCCTGCCCGCAGCGGTCGAGGCTGGCGGCATTCCGACGAGCCCGGCGGCCTCGCCCACTCGCAACTCGCCCGACAGCAGCTTCGGTAGCAGCGCGTCGCGGACGGCCGCGAGCGTGGCTGACTCGCTTGCGTTCGAATCACCCAGCTCAAGGATTGGCTCGGTGTGGAACCCGTATCGGCCAAGCAGCGGACTGTTGGTCGGGGGTAGCACCAGTTCGTACTGAGGCAATGCCTTGCTACTCATATGCAGGACGGTAGTACCGTTCGCATACGCTCTCGCATGGTCACGGAACTCCGGCGGAACCTGTCAACCTTGTTGAGACCACCCGTTGGGAAAATTAGCGGAGGATTCACTCTGGCATCGTCGTCACCTCCTCAGGCAGCGGGAACGGCGGATTGATCCAGGCAGCCGTCGGGATCGCGGGTGGGGTCGGTGGC
>DATGEL010000129.1 GCA_035310145.1 Dehalococcoidia bacterium | reverse complement strand
CCGCGTCACACGCTCTGCAACGCTCATCTGGCCGCCTCCCCTCCATCCGGCCGGTTGGCGGTCCGGTCGAGGAAGCGCACGAAGTCGCTCTCCCGCACGCGCCAGCCGGCGCGCCGCCCCCCTGGACGGGAACCCCGTAGCTTGCCGGCGTTGAGCCACTGCCGCACGGTCCATTCCGTGACGTGGAGCTTCGCCGCGATCTCGGCCGTCGTCAGATAGCGTTCATCAACCATTGCACCCATTGTCATACGCGCGCACTCCCTGCTCCTTCAACCATTGTACCGAACATTCCATCCTTACGCACCGTGCACTATTGCATTCTATCATTAACTACTATATAACGAGACCATCACGAGGGCCGGTTCCGGTGGCCGCCGGAATCGGCCCAGATGGAGACGGAGATGACCACCGCATCCCCAGCCCCCACCAGCAAGTCTACGGCCCGCGACCCGCGCACGGTCGAACTCGGCTACCGCAGCCCCACGGAGTACGGCGCCCCCAGCTCGGACGGCGAGACGGTGTACAGCGTCCGCCTAGTGCGCGGTACGTGGACCTGCACCTGCAAGGGCTACGTGGCCCGACAGACGTGCTGCCACAGCATCGCGGCCGGTCTGAACCGCTGCCAGCACTGCGGCGCCGCCGACCAGCCGCTCATCGTCATCGGGGTTCATGTGGACAGCTCGCCGCTCTACCGCTGCGCGGACGAAGCCGCCTGTATCCGGCGCTGGAATCCGCTCTACGCGGACCGCTAACCCATTCACGCCGGGCCGGCGGCGAAAGTACCGGCGCCGAGGCACACGACGATGACAACGGACCACATCACCGAGACGATCGAGGGCACGGTCAGCCGCGCAAACGGGAAGGGCTTTCAACTTGCCGGCCGCGACGGCTGGCTGAACGTCAGCCGCTTTGCCGACCCAGTACCCGCCATTCCGGCCGAAGGCGAGCGTGTCCGCGTCGGCATCGACAAGGCCGGCTTCGCGCGGGCGATCACGCCGGTCACGGCTGTAGTGGAAGCGGCTTCGCACGCCGCGCCAGACGCGCCAGAAGCCGCAGCAGCGCGCGCGGGGGTGGCGAGCAGCACCAAAACCGTACGGATCGCGGCATTGCAGGCCGCCACGGCGATCGTAGCGCGTCAGGGCAACCCGCCCACGGTCGATGTGCCGTACTGGCGGTCGCTGGCCGGCTGGCAGCGTGGATCAGCAGGTAGGGAGCAGTGCGTCGGCCGGGGCACAACTGGACCGTCGCAAGGAGACGCGGATGATCGAGACGAACAGCTACGACCACAACTCCGGGGGCTTCGCCACGTTGCCCGACGGCGTGGTGCCCAAGCACCGGCGGCCGGCCATACCCGCCTACGCCCGATATGTGCGCCGCCAACGCGGCCAGGAGGAGCCGGACGGGTGGTACGACGGAGAGGATGGCTGGTATCCGGTGGCGTCTGAGCGGCGGCCCTGTTGCGAGCGCGTGCGCACGCCGTCGCGGGACCGCCCGTACTGACTGCTGAACCACTGCCACACGGCCAAGCACTGCGCGGCGCTCGAAGACTGCCCGCTGCCTCTGATGCGCGGGATGATCAGCTTCACCATGTGGCGCTTCTCGTCCTGCCGCCCTGCGCCGCTGCCGGAGCCGGAGCAGGCGAGCTTGGCGGCTGTCAGCACCGAAGACGTGCTGGCTGAGGTTGATCGTATCCTCCGGCGGGCTGGCGGCGAGCACTGAGACGCGCGGATGGCGCGCGGGTCGAACACGACAGGAGAGGCAGCAGAACAATGGGGAAACGGATCACGCTGGATAGCGGTACCGCACGGGTCGTCGGGAAGACCCCCAACGGCGAGGGGACCGTCACGAAGCGAAACACGAAGGCCGGCGTGCGCTGGCAGATGGCGATCTACGACGGCGACGGCAAACGCCGCTACAGCTACTTCAAGTCCGAACGGGAGGCGCGGGCGGCGCTCAAGACCGCGCAGCAGGCGAAGGACGCGGGCCAGCCGGTGAAGCCGGAACGGCACACGATGGCCGAGCTGTTCGACGCCTGGCTGACGAGCCTCTGGGCGCAGGTGGACCGCGGCGAGCGGTCGTACGGCACCTGGCGGCAGTACGACAGCCACGTACGCCGACACCTGAAACCGGCCTTCGGCGGAATCGACTGCCGAAGGCTCACGGTGCAGCAGGTCGAGGACTTCCTGACCGGCGTGCCGCTTTCGCCGAAGACTCGCGCCAGCCTGCGCATCGCCCTGCGGCGGGCACTGAACGTGGCCCGGCGTTGGGGCTGGGTGGATCGCAACATCGTGTCGGACACCGAGCCGATCACCGTGCCGCAGCAGCATCCCCCGGCGCTCAGCATCGCGGCGGCCAAACGACTGGCGGACGCGCTGCGCGGCGATCCCCTGTGGTCCGTCTACGTGACCGCGCTCTTCACCGGGCTGCGGGCCGGGGAGCTGGCCGGCCTTGCCATCGAGCACCTGAACCTCGATGCCGGCACGGCGCGCATCTGTCAGCAGGTGCAGCGCATCCCCGGCAGCGGGCTGGTGATCACGGAGCCGAAGTCGCGGGCCAGCGCCACCACGATCGAGCTGCTGCCCGACGTGGTGGCCGTGCTGCGCGGGGTGATCGGCGAGCGTCGCAGCGGTCTGGTCTGGGTGACGAAGAGCGGGAAGCCGTACGACCCGGTGTACTTCACCCACCGCTTCCAGGCCGCGCTGCGGGCCGCCGGTCTGCCGGTGATCCACCTGCATCACTTGAGGCACTACTTCGTCTCCTTCCTGCCGCAACTTGACGTGCATCCGGCCGTCGCGCAAAAATTGGCACGACACGCCAGCGTGAGTACGACGATGAGCATCTACACCAGCGTGGAAGACGGCCTCAAGCGGCAGGCGATGAGCAAGCTCGACGCCGCGCTGCGCGGGCTGACGCCCACGGTTGATGTGTCGGTTGATGTACCGCCGGCTGGATTGCGAGCGTTGTCACAAGCGCAGGCGTGAAAAGGCCCTTGCCTCCGTAGCTCAATTGGCAGAGCAGTTGACTCTTAATCAATTGGTTGTAGGTTCGAGTCCTACCGGGGGCACCACCTCCACCTGAGCCGGCCGGCGAGGCCGGCTTTTCGTTCATCGATCGGCAGCGCCCGCGGATCGGGTGCTCGCAAGGCGATTCGTGCACGGGCGGCGGCGCACGCCTGCCGGCGCTCTGCCGCCGGTGATATGCTGCCTGGGGAGCGATGCGGTGTATACGATCAAGATCCGGTTGGAGGACGGCCAAACATCGCTGGAACACGATCTGAAAGACGGCGGCTCACTCGTGGTCGGCCGCACGCGCCAGAGCGATCTGGTCGTGGAAACGGACCACGCGATCTCCAGCCGGCACCTGCGCGTCGGCGCCGACGGCGCTTCGCTGTATATCGAGGACCTGGGGAGCACCAACGGCACCTGGATGGAGGCGGAGAAGCTGGAGCCGGGGCGGCGGTACCCGCTCGAACTGAACCGGCCGGTGCTGATCGGCACCTCCGAGTTGCGCGTCTCGCCGGAACTCTCCTGGGAACGCACCCGCGTTGGTGGTCCGATCTATAAGCCCAAGTTCGTCGGCGTACTGTACACCGACATCGTACAATCGACCGTGATGACCAGGCGATTGGGCGACGAGCGGGCGCTGAGCCTGCTCGAGTGGCACAACGGCATGTTTCGCGAGCGATTCAAGCGATATAACGCTATCGGCAAGAAGGAGTCGAAATTCACCGGCGACGGCTTTGAAGCCGTGTTCAACTCGGTGAACGACGCGCTCGCCTGTGCCGCTTCCTGCCAGCGAGCGCTGCGAGATCGAAATCGCGACGATTCCAGCGGTTTCGTGCTGGACGTACGCATGGGCATCAACGGCGGCGAGGCGCCCTCTTCCGGCCAACGGGTCTACGGCATGCCGCTGATCCTTGCCGCGCGCGTGATGGCCGAGGCCGGCGCCGCCCAGATCCTCGTGCCCGAGCACGTGAAGGGAATCGTCGCCGGCTCGCTGTGGCGATTCATCCCGGCCGGCGAACGGCAGCTCAAGGGGCTGGATGAGCCGATGACGCTGTACGAGGTCAACTGGCACAAGGATCCGAATGCTTCCACCGACCCGGAGCTGCTCGCCCGCGCGAACGGCGGCGAACGGGCGCCGCTGAAGGGCGGCAAGGCGCGGGCAACCGAAGCGATCGATTAGCCGGCGCGGGATCGCGGCGCCGGCGTGGCCGCAAGGTGTCTCGATGGCTCGGCCCGAAACACCCACACTGCTCAGCCGTCGCTCTGTCGTGCCTCCGCTGGCCCACGGCACGCCTTTGACAGCCACGGCGTGCTTGTTATGCTGAGCGGGCCACCGACCGCGTCAGGCGCGGCGGCGAGCGTCGATGCGCCGGGGCGCCCTCCCTCGCCTGGATCGGCGGACCAGGACGAGTTGCAATGATCGCTTCAGCACGATTCACTCGGACCGATCCGGCCCCATGGGGTGCGTTGCCACGCGCCCGAAGCAGAGCATGTTCCGCCGCTGTGCAGCCGCGGGAGGGCAATGACGGCAGAACGGCGTGACGGCGACCGTCACTCTCGACCAGGCAACGAGCAGGCAGCGCCGCCGCGGCCGTCACCCTACGGGGATGGACCGCGGCGGCAAGGAGCGGCGGCAACATGGTCAGGCTAGCGATCGGCGAACTGAAGGCGATGAAGGAGCGCGGGGAGAAGATCCCCATGCTCACCGCCTACGACTATCCCACGGCGAAGCTGGTGGAAGCGGCCGGCGTGCCGATCATCCTCGTCGGCGACTCGCTCGGCATGGTGGTGCTCGGCTACGACTCCACCCTGCCGGTGACGATCGAGGACATGATCCGCCACGGCCAGGCCGTCGTGCGCGGCGCGGAGCGGGCGATCGTCGTCGTGGACATGCCCTTCCTCAGCTACCAGGTGAGCATTGAAGAGGCGTTGCGCAACGCCGGGCGCATCTTGAAGGAGACGGGCGCGACGGCGGTGAAGCTGGAGGGCGGCCAGAGCGTGGCGCCCACGGTGCAGCGGCTGGTAGAGGCCGGCATGCCCGTGATGGGCCACCTCGGCCTCACGCCCCAGTCGGTGAACCAGCTCGGCGGCTACCGCGTGCAGGCGAAGACTCCGGCGGCGGTCGTGAAGCTGATCAACGCCGCCGCCGCCTTAGAGCGGGCGGGCGCCTTCGCGATCGTACTGGAGACGGTGCCGGCCAACGTCGCGCGCCTGGTGACGGAGAAGGTCGGCGTGCCCACGATCGGCATCGGCGCCGGACCCTACTGCGACGGCCAGGTGCAGGTGCTGCACGACTTTCTCGGCCTGTTTCCGGATTTCCTGCCGCGCCACGCCCGGCGCTTCGCCGAGCTGGCCGGGCCGGTCACCGACGCGGTGCAGCGCTATATCGCTGAGGTGCAGGCTGGCGAATTCCCCTCGGCGCAGGAGAGCTTCGGCCTGGAGAAGGCGCGCCGCATGGCGGCGGGCAGCGCCGGCGCGCCGGTCAGTGACGGCACGACCGAGGAGGCGCGGCCTTTCGGCGGCGCGGGGACTCTGGAATCACCGCGGCCGGCGCCGTGATCGTCGAGCCATCGATCGAGGGTGTGCGGCGCTGGCGGCAAGAGTGCGGCGGCGCGGTCGGCCTGGTGCCGACGATGGGCTTTCTGCACGCCGGGCACTTGAGCCTGGTCGCCCGTGCCCGCGCGGAAAATGGGCTGGTAGCCGTCAGCATCTTCGTCAACCCGGCGCAGTTCGGGCCGCGCGAGGATCTCTCGACCTATCCGCGTGACGTGGAGCGCGACCTCAGCCTGTTGCGCGACGCGGGCGTGGACCTGGTCTTCACGCCCGAAGCGGCCACGATCTATCCGCCCGGCTTCGACACCTGGGTCGAGCCGGGTGCGATCGCCACGCGGCTCGAGGGCGCGGCGCGGCCGGGGCACTTCCGCGGCGTCTGCACCGTGGTGCTGAAACTGTTCACGATCGTGCAGCCGCAGCGTGCTTACTTCGGCCGCAAGGACGCGCAGCAACTGCGCGTGATTCAGCGCATGGTGACGGACTTGAACCTGCCGGTCGAGATCGCGCCCATGCCGATCGTGCGCGAGCCGGACGGCCTGGCGATGAGCAGCCGCAACAGCTACCTCTCGCCGCGCGAGCGCGAGGCCGCACTCGTGCTCTCGCGCGGCCTGCGCGCCGCCGCGGAGCACTGGCACGCGGGCAAACGCGATGCGACGGCCATCCGGCAGGTCGTGCTTGACATAATCAACGCCGAGCCGCTGGCCCGGGTCGAATACGTCAGCCTGGCGGACGGCGAGACGCTCGAGGAACTGGAGCTGGCACAGCCGGGCGCGCTGCTCAGCCTGGCCGTGCGTGTGGGCAAGACGCGGCTGATCGACAACATCGAGTTGGGGTAGTCCTCCGGGCGCTTTGACCCCCTTTTGCGGCCGATGCTAAGATCGCTCAAGTCAACGCCAGTGCAGCAGGGGCGGGGTATGTCCGGGCACTCCAAGTGGTCGCAGATCAAGCGGTCGAAGGGCGCGGCCGACGCCAGGCGCGGCGCCGTCTTCACCAAGCTCGGCCGCGAAATCGCGGTGGCGGCGCGGCAGGGCGGCGGCGACCCGGCAGCCAACTTCCGCCTGCGCCTGGCCGTGCAGCGCGCCCGCGACGCCAATATGCCCGCCGACACGATCGACCGTGCAATTAAACGTGCGGTGGGTGGGGGTGAGGCCGAGAGCCTGGCGGAGGTCATGTATGAAGGCTACGGCCCCGGCGGCATCGCCATCCTCGTCGAGGCGATGACCGACAACCGCAACCGCACGGCCGCCAGCATCCGCTCGATCTTTGACCGCGGCGGCGGAAACCTTGGCGAATCCGGCTCGGTCGCCTGGCAGTTCAAGTCGCGCGGCGTGATCAGCATCTCGGCGCCGGGCAAGGAAGAAGAGGTCGAGCTGGCGGCGATCGACGCCGGGGCGATCGACGTGCAGTCCGACGATGGCGAGGTGCAGATCTACACCGAGCGCGAAGAGCTGGAAGCGGTGCGCCGCGCCCTGAGCGAGGCCGGCTTCGAGATCGCCTCGGCCGAGCTGTCGATGGTGCCCGATCTCACGGTCGACCTGGACGAGGCGCGCAGCGCCACGGCGCTCAAGCTGCTGGACAAGCTCGAGAACGACGACGACGTGCAGAAGGTCTACACCAACGCGGAGTTTGCGGTAGCGGCGATGGCCGCGTTTAACGCCTGAGCGGCGGCACGGTGTCTGCATCGCCCTCGGCAGCACGATCGCATTCCGACGCCGACGCCGAAGTCGTCGTGCTCGGGGTCGACCCCGGCCTGCGCGTCACCGGCTACGGCGTGCTGAGGTGCTCACCCGCGCAGACCAGCCTGCTCGACTACAACCACATCAGGACAGATGCGCGGGCGCCGATCGAGGCGCGGCTGCGCGCGATTCACTGGGGCCTGCGCGAAACGCTCTTGCGCTGGCAGGCGAGCGAGCTGGCGCTGGAGTCGCCCTTCGTCGCCCTGAACGTGAAGTCCGCCTTCGCGATCGGCGAGGCGCGGGCGGCCGCGATGCTGGCGGCGGCCGAAGAGGGCGCCCGCGTCTTCCAGTACACGCCGGCGGAGGTGAAGCAGAGCGTGGCGGGCTACGGCCGCGGCGACAAGCGGCAGATCGCGGAGGTCGTGCGGCTGCAGCTTGGATTGGCGCAGGTGCCCTCGCCGGCCGACGCCGCGGACGCCCTGGCGATCGCGCTCTGCCATTACGCCCACCGGCGGGCACGGCTGCTGCAGGACGAAACGGGGCTCTAACTCGCGTCAGAGGAATCGATCATGACCTTCATCGCCCGGCTGCGCGGCACGATCGAGGAGAAGGGCCGCGACCGCGTGGTCGTCGATGTGAACGGTGTCGGCTACGAGGTCAGCGTGCCCGGCAGCACGCTCGCCCGTCTCGGCGCCGGCGGTGAGGCGGTGACGCTGCGCACCTTCACCTACGTGCGCGAGGACACGATCCAGCTTTTCGGTTTTCTCACCGCCGAGGAGCTGGAGACGTTCGAGCGGCTGCTTGGCGTCACCGGCATCGGACCGCGTGGCGCTCTCGCCTTTCTCACCGAGTTTTCGCCCGGCGAGCTGGCAGCCGCCGTGGATCGCCAGGACGTAACCGCCGTGGCGCGGGTGAAAGGTGTGGGTCGCAAGACCGCGGAGCGGCTGGTGCTGGAGCTGCGGGGCAAGCTGAGCGCCACGCCGGTCGACGGCTACGTGCCGGCCGGCGCCTTCGCCGGCGACGAGGCCGCCGACGTGCTGGCTTCTCTGGGCTGGACGAGCGCCGAGATCGCCGCCGCGCTGGCAAGCGTGCCGGCCGCCGGCGCCATGCCCGTGGAAGAGCGCATCCGCTTCGCCCTGCAGAAGGGCGGCCGCGGCTGAACCGCGGGCAGGCGCCGATATGGTATAATCGATCATGTGTTCTAGCGGCGGCCCGTTTGCCGCGCGAGGGTGGGATGCCTGCCTTTAAACTCCAATCCGACTTTCAAGCCACCGGCGACCAGCCTGAAGCCGTCGAGCGACTGATCGAGGGCCTGCGCCGCGGCGACCGCCAGCAGACGCTGCTCGGCGTCACCGGCTCCGGCAAGACCTTCACCATGGCGAACGTAATTCAGCAGGTGCAGCGGCCAACGCTGGTGCTGGCGCACAACAAGACGCTGGCCGCGCAGCTTTGCAGCGAGTTCAAGGAGTTCTTCCCCGAAAACGCGGTCGAGTACTTCGTCTCCTACTACGACTACTACCAGCCAGAAGCGTACGTGCCGCGCACGGATACCTATATCGCCAAAGACGCCGACATCAACGACGAGATCGATAAAATGCGCCATGCCGCCACGCGTGCCCTCTTCGAACGGCGCGATGTCCTGATCGTCGCCTCGGTTTCCTGCATCTATGGCCTCGGCGAGCCGGAAGAGTACCAGAGCTTCGTGCTCTCGCTGCAGAAAGGCGGTCAAACGCACCGTAATGAGGCGATCCGCGCGCTGGTCAACATGCAGTACGAGCGCAACGACATCAACATGGTGCGCGGCAAATTCCGTTTGCGCGGCGACACACTGACCGTACATCCTTCATACGACGAGCTGGCGGTGCGTATCGACTTTTGGGGCGACACGGTCGAACGGATCACCGAGCTTGATCCGCTCACGGGCGAAGTGCTTGCCGAACGCGAGCGAGTGGACATCTATCCGGCGAAGCATTTTGTTACGTCGAAGGAGAAGATGGACGCGGCGATCGAGGACATCGAGATCGAGCTGCGCGACCGGCTGGGCGAGCTGCGGGCAGAGGGCAAGATTCTCGAAGCCGCGCGCCTGGAGGAACGCACGCGCTACGACCTGGAAACGCTGCGCGAAGCGGGCTACTGCTCCGGCGTCGAGAACTACAGCCGTCACCTGGCGCGGCGCGAGGCGGGCAGCACTCCCTGGACGCTGCTGGACTATGTGCCGGCCGACTGGCTGCTGTTCATTGACGAATCGCACCGCAGCGTGCCGCAGGTGCGCGGCATGTTCCAGGGCGACTACGCGCGCAAGCGAACCCTGGTTGACTTCGGCTTCCGTCTGCCGTCCGCACTGGACAACCGGCCGCTCAGCTTCGAAGAGTTCGATGCGCACATTAACCAGGTAATCTTCGTATCAGCCACGCCGGGGCCGTACGAGCAAGAAGTCTCCACGCAGACCGTTGAGCAGGTTATTCGGCCTACTGGCCTGCTCGACCCGACGATCGAGGTCAAGCCGACGAAAGGGCAGATCGACGATCTGCTGGACGAAATCAAGACCCGGATCGATCGCCGTGAGCGTGTGCTCGTCACCACGATGACAAAGAAGATGGCCGAAGATCTGGCAGACTACTTGCAGGAGATGGGGATCAAGACCAACTACCTGCACTCGGAAGTCAATACGCTCGATCGCACCGAGATCCTACGCGATCTGCGGCTCGGCGTCTACGATGTGCTGGTCGGCATCAACCTGCTGCGCGAGGGACTCGATCTGCCGGAAGTGAGTCTCGTCGCCATTCTCGACGCAGACAAGGAAGGCTATCTCCGTTCAGCGAGTTCGTTGATCCAGACGATCGGCCGCGCGGCCCGCCACGAGAACGGCCACGTGATCATGTACGCCGATACGATGACCGGTTCCATGCGCCAGGCGATCGACGAAACGAACCGCCGGCGCACGATTCAATCGGAGTACAACGACGCGCACGGCATCTCACCCGCCGGCATCCGCAAGGCGGTGCGCGACATCACCGACCACGTGCGGGCGCAGGCGCAGACACGCTCGAAGGTGGCGGAAACCGGCCCCGGCTACCGCGCGGGCAGCGGCATGGAGAAGGACGAGGTCGCCCGACTGGTGATCGAGCTGGAGTCACAGATGCGACAGGCGGCGCGGGCGCTCGAGTTCGAAAAGGCAGCCCTGATCCGCGACCAGGTGGTGGAACTGCGGCGCGAGCTCGTCGGCGACGAAGAAGGCCTGAGCCGCCTGGCCGAGATGCTCACGCCGACGCGCCGCCGTCGCGACGAAGACCGTCTGGTGACACCGGAAAGCACGCACTACTCCAGCCGGGCGCCGCGCGGCGGCGGTCGCGGCATGGCGCGCAGCGGCCGGCACGGGCCGTAGCGTTGCGGGCGGAGGCGCCCGATATTGCCGCCGAAACTCGGGTCACAACCGCCGATCTCGAATGCCGTCGCTACGGTACGAGCAAGCTCTCGCCGTCGTCACTGCCCGCGGACGCAGGACGCGGCTCGCGGCCACGACGGGTGATGCGCGAAAAGGCGCCGCCGGCCCGGCGGGCGAGCTCGCCACCGAGTTGCGCCACGTCTCGGCCCACCGTTTCGCGGATGAAGTTCGTGTACTGGCCCATGCGGCGGTAGCGGTCATAACGGGCGCGCACCAGTTTGCGCGGCGCGCTGCCCTTCAACTCGCCGATCGCACGCAGGAGTGCGGCGCTCAGCAGTCGGGCGGCGGCGTCGTGGTCGGTGTGGGCGCCCGCGGCCGGCTCCGGCACCACCGCGTCCACGATGCGCAGCCGCAAGCAATCTCGCGCTGTTGGCCGCATCGCGGGCGCAACGCTGTCGGCCATACCAGTGTCGCGGTACAGGATCGAGGCCGCGGCCTCCGGGGAGACCACTTCGAACGCCGAGTTCTCCAGCATCAGCAGGCGATCGGCCATGCCCAGCGCCAGCGCGGCCTCGCCGCGCGCCTCGCCGATCACGGCGCCGACGATCGGCGTGGCCGCGCTGGCCAAGGCCGCCATGCAGCCGGCGAGCGCCGCGCCCAGCCCCGCAGCGTCCGCGCTCAGCGCCGCCGAGGCGGCGACGCCGTCGATCAGCGAGACTACCGGCAACCTCAGCCGGGCCGCCAGTTCCACCGCACGCCGGGCCTTGCGAAAGCCCTCCGGCCGCACGCTGGTTTCAGCCGCCTCCGCACGCCGGCGTTCGCCGCCGATGTAGACGACCGGCTCGGCGCCGAGCATGCCCACGCCGGCGACCACGGTTCGATCGTCGCCCGTGACACGATCGCCGCGTAGCTCGACGAAGCTGTCGCTGAAGTGGCCGATGTAGTCCGTGGCCGTGGGGCGCTCGCTGTGCCGCGCGAGCTGGATCGTCGTCCAGGCGTTGTGCTCGCCCGGAGAAAAGCGCGCCTCCGGCGGCCCATCGGCGGCGCCGGCTTTCGGCCGCGCCGCAAGCAGCTCCAGCAGCGAGCTGAGGAAGTCGCGCAGGCGCTCGCGATCGACGACGTGGTCGATCATACCGCTGGACAGCAGGTGTTCGGCCGTGCGGGCGCCTTCGGGCGTCTGCCGTCCGGCCGCCGCCTCAACCATACGCGTCGTCGCGTAGCCAATCAGCGCGCCTGGCTCGGCCAGCACCAGGTCGGCGTCGTTGCCAAGCACCGCGTAGGCGCCACCCATACATGGATTGGCCAGCAGCACGATGTGCGGCTCCGCGGCTGCCGCCAGCCGGCCCACCGCTTCCACCAGCTTGGCAAGCTGCATCAGCGCCAGAACGCCCTCCTGCATGCGCACGCCGCCGCTGGCCACGATCGTCACCATCGGCGTGCGGGCGCGGGCTGCCTGCTCGAAGCAGCGAGCCAGCTTTTCGCCTACCGCGCAGCCGATGCTGCCGCCGAGAAAGCGGAAGTCCAGGGCGGCGATGGCGATCCGGCGGCCAGCGATCGAACACGAGCCGGTGACCGCGGCGTCGGCCAGGCCCGTGCGATTCTGCTCTTCCTGCACGCGGCGGCGGTAGCGTGTCTGGGCGCGGAAGTTCAGCGGGTCGACAGAGATCAACGAGCGGTTGGACTCGCGGAAGCTGCCCGGATCGGCCAGCAGCTCGATGCGCCGGTGGGCGCCGAGGCTGTAGTGAAAGCGGCAGGACGGACAGACCCGCATCTCAAGATAGAGCGGGGCGTCGGCCAGATCGGCGCCGCAGTTGATACAGGCGCCCGAATCCGGCAGCTCGGCGCGTTCCGTGTCTTGCAGGCGGCGGGAGGCGAGAAACTCGGCCAGGTTCTTCATCGCGTTCGTTCACCGATGCTGTGAATGACGTTCACTTACCGCTTCGGTGCGACCAATTTCAGAGGTCGCCGAAGATGCTCTCCTCATCCGATCCTATCACGTCGCGCGAGCCGCCGCCGTCCGCCGCGCCGACGACGCCCTCGTCCTCGAGCGCGTCCATCAACCGCGCTGCCCGTGGGTAGCCGATGCGCAGCCGTCGCTGCAGCATCGAGGTGGAGATACGCGTGTGCTCCACCGCCAGCGCTCGCGCCTTCTCCAGCAGTTCGTCCTCTTCGGGCGCCTCGGCGGCCACCTGCTCGGCCTTCGCCTCTTCGACGAGGTGGTCGAAGGTCCGTGGGCGGATGTGCTCCCAGCGCTCGGCGCCCCAGAAGTCGACCAACCGCTCGATCTCCTGGTCGGAGACGTAGACGCCCTGCAGCCGTTTCGCGGTCATCGCGTCCGGCGCGAGGTAGAGCATGTCGCCGCGGCCGAGCAGCTTCTCCGCGCCAACGCCGTCCAGGATCGTGCGGGAATCCACCTGAGACGACACGGCGAAGGCGATGCGCGTGGGGAAGTTGGCCTTGATCAGGCCGGTAATCACGTCCACGGAGGGGCGCTGGGTGGCCACCACCAGGTGGATGCCCGTGGCGCGGGCGAGCTGCGCCAGCCGGCAGATCTGCCGCTCGACCTCGTACGGCACCGCCATCATCAGGTCGGCCAGCTCATCGATGATCACCACCCATTGCGGCAGCTTGCCGGCCACCTTGGGATGGCGGTTGTATGCTTCGAGGTTGCGCACTTTGAGCGCCTCGAACTTGCGGTAGCGGTCCTCCATCTCCTTGATCACGCCTTGCAGCGTGCCGGGCACGTCTTCCATGTCCGTGATGATCTTGGAGAGAGCCAGATGCGGGATGATCTCGAATGCGACCATCTCCACGCGCTTCGGATCGATCAGTACGAAACGCACCTCTTCGGGCGTCGCATGCATGAGAATGCAGGCGATAATCGCGTTGATGCAGACGCTCTTGCCGCTGCCCGTCGAGCCGGCGATCAGCAGGTGCGGCATGCGCGCCAGGTCGGCGACGATCGGCTCGCCGGAAACGCCGAGGCCGAGCGCGATGGCGATCTTTGATTTGCCGCCGACTTTCGCGAACTGAGGTGACTCGATCACGTCGCGCAGCGCCACCATTTCCGCGGCGGTGTTCGGCACTTCGATGCCCACGACGGACTTGCCCGGCACCGGCGCTTCCATGCGGATCGAGGGCGCGGCCAGCGCCAGCGCCAGGTCGCTCTGCAGTCGCATGATCTGCTTGACGCTGACCCGCGTGCGCGAGACCTCTGCGCTGCGCAGCTTCGGCCGGCCGTCGCGGTCGTACATCACCTTGCCGGCCGCATCGCGCTCGGCCTCGTGGCGCAGCTTCACATCCCAGCCGGGCTCGATGCCGAACTGCGTCACCGTGGGGCCCTGGTTGACCTGCACGACCCTGGCGTCCACGCCGAAGCTCGCCAGCGTCTGCACGATGATGCGCGAGCGCGTCTCGTTATCCACCGTCCCGCCCTGCGGCGCAGGGGCGGCGCTCAGCAGCGCGGTGGCGGGGAGCTGCCAGCCGACGGGCGATGCCGGCGCGGCCCGTGGTTCAGGCGTGGCTTCGGAAGTCGTAGAGGTCGCCCTCGACGCCGCAGAGGGGGCCGCCGCCGGATCGCGCTCCGCCTGTACGGCCCGGCGGAAAGCGTCGGCCGCGCCCTGGCCGATCGTCTCGGGCGGCGGCTCCGCCTCGAACGCCGGCGCCGCCGACGCGATCGCGGCCAGCGCCGCGGCCGCCGCGGCCGGTTCGTGTGCGCCCGCCTGCGCGGAGCGCCGGCGGCCCAATGCCCGTTGAGGCAGTCCAAGCGACCACAGTGATCGCAAGGCCGCACCGATCGCTCGGGCTAGTGCCAGCGCCCCGGCCGGCCAGACCAGCGCGAAGCCGCCGCCGAGCAGGATCAGCCAAATCAATGTCGTCAGCGGACCGGCCGTAAAGCCGGCGCCGGCGCGACCGCCCGCCGAAACCTCGCCAAGACTCACGCCCGCGAGCGAGACGTCCGGATGCACAAGGCCGAGCACACCCCAGCCGAACAGGGCCAGCGCCTCGCAGCCCAGGGCGACGCGCCAGAAGCGCCAGGACCGATGGAGCTGCGGCCAGATCGCCAGCATGGCCGCGAAGGCGAGCGCATCCAGCGCAATCAGGTAGCTGCCGGCGCCCGTACTCCGCAGCACCGCGCGACGGAAGGCGCCGAAGACATCCACAACGCCGGTCCACGGCAGGGCCGCCGCAAGAATTACCACCAGTGCGACGATCAGGCCGCCGGGTGTGAGGAAGAAGCGGGCAATGGGCGCCAGCGGCCGAGTCAGCGCCTCGGTGGCCCGGCTCAGCAGATGCGGCTTACCTCGTGGTCGCGGTGCGCGTGCGGAGTTGCCGCGAGGGCGGGCGGTGCCCTTCGCTTTCGCCATGATGCTGCTTTCCGTCGTCCGGTCGCGGGCGCCGGACGCGCGTGCGAGTCAGACTTCCCGGCTCTACGCCGGGTGCGCCGCCGAAATTGCAGGCCCGCCCTGCCTACACCTCGACCGCTACCGGCAGCACCATCGGCCGCCGTCGCGTTTCATCATAGAGGAACTTGGCCACCGTGTCTTTGACGCGGGCGTTGATCGCCGGCCATTCGGCGCGGTGATCGGCGCCGTCTAATGACTGCCGCGCCAGCTCGCGCGCCTTGTCCATCAGCCAGGCCGCTTCGTCCGCATCGACGAAGCCACGTGAGAGCACGTCCGGCAGATCGATCACCTTGCCGCTTTGCTTATCCACGGCAATGACGACAACGACCATACCGTCGTTGGCCAGGTGCCGGCGGTCACGCAGCACCACGTGGTCCACGTCGCCAACACCGAGGCCATCCACGTAGACGGCCGTGGCGGGCACACGGCCGGCCACCTGCGCCCCGTCCATGTCGATCTCCAGCACGTCGCCGTCTTCCAGCACAAAGGTCTCTTCGGGCCGCATACCCATCGCCTGGCCGAGGCGGGCATGCAGCGTCAGGTGCCGATACTCGCCGTGGACAGGCAGCAGGTATTTCGGCCGCACCAGGCTGAGGATCAGCTTCAACTCCTCCTGCGCGGCGTGGCCGCGCACATGGATGTTGTCCACGCGGTTGTAGAGCACGTGAGCGCCGAGCTTGAAGAGGTTGTCGACCACCTGGTAAACGTACTGCTCGTTGCCGGGAATCGGGGAGGCGGAGAGCACGACCGTATCGCCGGGGATAATGTCCACCCAGCGGTGCTCCTGCTGCGACATGCGGGCCAGCGCCGACGTCGGCTCGCCCTGGCTGCCGGTGGTTACGATCGCCACACGCTCGGCCGGCAGCCGGCCCAGCTCCTCGATCCGCCCCAGCACGCCGTTCGGCGCCTCGAGATAGCCCTGCTCCAGCGCCATGTTGACGTTGTCGACCATGCTGCGGCCGACGATGAAGACGCGGCGATTGTGCTTGATCGCCGCGTCGATTACCTGCTGGATGCGCGAGATCAGGCTGGCGAAGGTGGCCACGATCACCCGCCCCGCCGCCTGGTTCATGATGTTGTCCAGCGCCTCGCCCACCACCTGCTCGGAGGGCGTGTAGCCCGGCACCTCCGCGTAGGTCGAATCGGCGCAGAGCAGGGTCACACCCTCGCTGCCCAGCTCGGAGAGACGGGGCAGGTCCGTGTGCTGGCCCATGACCGGCGTGTGGTCCAGCTTAAAGTCGCCGGTGTGAATGACGCGGCCAAAGGGCGTGTGCAGCACGATGCCGCAGGCGTCGGGAATGCTGTGCGCCACGCGGAAGAACTCGGCCGTGAAGCCGCCCAGCTCGATCATCGTGCCCGGCTCGATCACGCGCAGATCGCTCTCGCGCAGCAGGCGGTGCTCCTTGAGCTTCACGGAGACGAGGCCGAAGGTGAGCCGCGTACAGTAGACCGGCACGTTCAGGTCGCGAAGCACGTAGGGCAGGGCGCCGATGTGATCTTCGTGGCCGTGGGTGAGCAGAATCGCCCGCACCTTGTCGGCGCGCTCGAGCAGGTAGCTGATATCGGGAATCACGAGATCGACGCCGAGCATCTCCTGTTCAGGAAACTGCAGGCCGCAGTCGATCACTACGATGTCGTCCGCCAGTTCGAACGCCATCATGTTTTTGCCGATTTCGCCGAGCCCGCCGAGGGGAATGACGCGGAGTGTCTGCCTGGCCATCTGTCTGTCTTCTCGTTACGCGCGCCGGGGCGCGCTCAAAGGTGCTAAAAGAGCCGGCCCTGCTCGGGCGACTTCGCAGGCGCGGCAGGCTCGGTCGCGTCTGCCTGATCGCGTTCCACCGCCGCCAGAATCTCGGGCAGTCGACGGAAGTCGTCCACGATCAGCGAGCGGAAGCGCTCCTGGTGGAGCGCCGCCGCCGGATGGAACATCGGCACGATCGTTCGCTTGCCGACCTTGCGCGGCTGGCCATGGATGCGGCTGATCGATTCACCCGCGAAGAACTTTGCCATCGAGTAACGGCCGAGCGTCACGATCACTGGTGGATCGATCACCGCGATCTGCTGCTGGAGCCAGCCGTCGCAGGCGTCGATCTCTTCTTTGAGCGGGTCGCGATTCTGCGGCGGCCGGCACTTGACGACGTTGGTGATGAAGACATCGGCCCGTTTCAGCCCCGCCGTGGCCAGCAACTCGTCCAAAAACTTGCCGGCCGGACCCACGAAGGGATGGCCGCTGCGGTCCTCGTTATAGCCCGGTCCTTCGCCGATGAACATCAGGCGCGCTGAATCCGGCCCGTCGCCGGGCACGGCCTGTGTGCGGGTTTGGGCCAGGTCGCAGTTGGGGCAGCGGCAAATGAGCTGTGCAAGCTCCGCTAGCGACTTCTCCATCTTGGCCACATGCTAGCACGCGCCCTATGGGCGGGCAACGCGAACGCCGGAGCCGCCGAACGGCGTGCGGGCGCGGCGTGCTATTCGCCGCCGGCCGGCTTCCGCTTCGGCTGCATCAGCCAGGCGAGGCCGCAGCCGATGAAATACAGGCCGATAATCGGCGCCGCCACGACGATCTGCTGCAACGGATTGATGTTGGGGATCACCGCGGCCGCCGCGACGAAGCCGGCCACGATCGCATACCGCCACCAGGAGAGATAGCGCCTGGCGCTGATCAGGCCGAACTTCGCCGGCGCCATCATCACGATCGGCGTTTCAAAGAAGACGCCGGTCCAGAAGACGAGGTGCGTGATGAAGTTCAGATATTCGTTGACGGTGATGTGCGGATCGGCGATGCCATTGCCGAAGTTGAGCACGAAATCCAGCACCTTCGGCACCACAAAGAAGTAGGAGAAGGTGATTCCGAGCAAGAACAGGCCGATCGTGCCCGCCAGGATGGGAAACAGCCAGCGGCGTTCCTTTTTCGTCAGACCCGGCACAATGAACGCCAGCACCTCGTACATCAATACCGGCATGGCGATGATCAGGCCGATCAGGATGGCGACTTTGAAGTAGGCCCCGACATACTCGAGTGGCTGCAGGTACTGCAAGCGGAAGCCGGGATGCGCCGCTTCCGCCGGGCGTTCGAGGAACTTCAGCGTGCGGTTGGCGATAATCAGACCGAAAATCGTGCCCGCGGCTACGGCCAGAGCGCTGCGAAACAGCCGCCCGCGCAGCTCGTTGAGGTGCTCCATGATGGTGAGCTCTCGCCCACCACCATCGCCGCGCTGGTCCTCAAGCTCTCGTTGTGTCGCCATCGTTCAGTGTTTGGCGCCTTCCAGCGCACCCAGTGTAACCGCGCCGCTCAGACCGGCGGGCGGTATTCGGGCGGGCGAGGGCCGTCACCGGCCCCGGCCGCGGCCAGGCCCGCGGGCTCGGCCGGGGTGACATGCGGAGCGGCTGCCGCCGGCCGCTGCGGCGCGTAGTCGAAGGTCGCGGGCGCGGCCGGCGACTCCGGTTCTGTGGCGAGGTCTCCCGGCGCGACCGGCGACTCGGCGCCGCCCTGCCGCGCCTCGCGCGCGGCCTCGAACGAGACGATCGAGCTGGAAACGGCGGCGTTCACGTCGCTGTGCACCGTGCGCAACGACGAGTCCAGGTCGGAGAGTCCGCCGCGCAGGCTCTCCTGTGTGGCGCTGAAGTCGCGCTGAATGTCGCTGAACTGGTCGCGGAGATCGCCGATCTCGCCTTCGAACTGTCCCTGCACGTCGGCGGCGTAACTGCGCAGCGTGCGCACGCCCTTGGCGATCGTACGCGCCACCTCGGGTAGGCGCTCGGGGCCGAGCACGAAGAAGGCAACGATGAGCACGACGATGATCTGCGTGCCACCGATGCCGATGCCGAGCGGATCCATGACAGTGGCTCCTCTCGGACATTCTAGCAGCGGTGATGGCGCAGGCGCTGCATCACTCGCTCCACACCGAGAGCTACGCGTGACGGCGCCAACGGGATCACTCGCGGGGTTGGGCGATGCGCCGCGCTACGGTGGCACACGGAGCACCGAACTGCCCGCTCTCCGACGCGGCCCGCGGCGCTACTCGTCTTCGACGCCGTGGTCCTTAATGTAGTCCACCGCATCCTGCACGGTGACGATCTTCTCCGCGTCCTCGTCCGAGATTTCGAGGGTGTTGTCGCCCGAGGAGAACTCTTCCTCCATCGACATGATCAGCTCGACCAGGTCGAGGGAGTCGGCGTTCAGGTCATCGACGAACGACGCGGTGGGAACGACATCCCCCTCTTCAACGCCGAGCTGATCGACGATGATCTTGCGAACCCGCTCGAAGACAGTGGCCACCGGCTCACCCCACTTGCATCTGTCTGGCGATCTGCTCGTGTCCGCCCCGGCCGGCCGCGGCCGCCGGTGAGCGACAGGGCGCCACAAATCGACATTGACAGGCAGTGTAGCAGATGCGCCCGCAGAGACGCGCCGGGGCGGTGAACGCCCTCCTGCCCGCAACGCCACCGCAAGGCTACAGGGTCGCAGGGCAACGGGGAAGCGGTGCGAACCTGCGGACCTGAACCGGCGCACGGCGCCACGGGCAGCTCCTACTCCGCGCGCGTGGCGTTGACAGCGCCCAACACGCCGTTGACGAAGCGAGGCGAAGCCTCCGCCCCGTACGTCTTGGCCAGCTCCACCGCTTCATTCACGGTCACGCTGACCGGGGTATCGACCTCAAACAGCAGCTCGTAGATCGCCACCCGCAGCAGGTTGCGGTCGATCACCGCCAACTGGCCCACCGGCCACTGCGGCGCCGCGTTGGCGATGAGCGCGTCGAGCTCCGTGCGCTTGGTCTTGATGCCGGCGATCAGCCGTGCCGCGAACTCGGACGGCTCGCCGGTGATGCCTCCGTCTTCGCAGAGCCGTAGCACCACGACGGCGGGATCGTGCCCGGACGTGTCCGCCTCATACAGCGCTTGCAGCGCGAGCGTACGGCCCAGGCGACGCCGTCCGGCCCGCCCATGCAGTGGCCGGCGAGTCGGCGTCGCGTCGTCCGCGGGCGGCTCCGGAGTCGAATCGTCGGCGTCTCCGATCACGACATCACCATCCCGCCGTCTACGCTCAGCACCTGGCCCGTGATGTAGGCGGCGCCCTCCGTGGCGAGGAAGACGACGGCGGGCGCGATCTCCTGCGGCTGGGCGAAGCGCGCCAGCGGCACCTCGCGCAGCACCGCCTCGCGCTGGGCTTCCGTCAGCGTTGCGGTCATGTCCGTCTCGACGAAGCCGGGGGCGATCGCGTTAACGGTGATACCGCGCGAGGCGACTTCGCGGGCCGTCGCGCGGGTGAGACCCAGCAGGCCCGCCTTCGCCGCGGCATAGTTCGCCTGGCCCGCGTTGCCCATCAGTCCGACCACGCTGGAGACATTGACGATGCGGCCCCAGCGCCGGCGGATCATGCCGCGCAGCGCGGACTTCGTGCATAAGAAGGCGCCGCGCAGGTTCACGTCCAGCACCCGGTCCCAGTCGTCGACGCTCATGCGCAGCAACAGCCCATCCTGGGCGATGCCGGCATTGTTGACCAGGATGTCGATCGGGCCGAGGCCGGCCTGCGCGGCGTCAAACAGGGCCTCTACCGCGCTCGGGTCCGCGACGTCGCCGGCAACCGCCAGCGCCCTGCCGCCTGCAGCTTCGACCGCCGCGGCCACGGCTGCCGCTGCCTCCCTGCTGCCGCGGTAGTTCACCACGACGCCGCAGCCGGCCGCACCGAGCGCCCGCGCGATGGCGCTGCCGATACCGCGGCTGGCGCCCGTCACCAGCGCTACCCGGCCGCGCAGCGCGTCGGCCGCGAAGACGGGGCTCGCAGGCTCGGGCCGATCGGTCATGCGGAGTCGCCGGCCTCGGCGATGGCGCCGGCATCGCCGACGCTGCGAACTTGCGCCGTGCGGGCGATGCGCTTGATCAGGCCGCTGAGCACGCGGCCGGGGCCAATCTCGACGAAGGTGGAGACGCCGGAGCGCAGCATGAACTCGACCGAGCGTTGCCACTGCACCGCCGACGCCACCTGGCGGGCCAGCTCGTCCTTTATTGCCCGGGCGGAGGTGAGCGGCTGCGCGTCGCAGTTGCCGACCACGGGAATGCGCGGATCCTGCAGATCCGACTCCAGCAGCACGCGGCGCATCCCCTCCACCGCCGGCTGCATCAGCGACGAGTGAAAGGCGGCGCTGACCGAGAGCGCGGTGACCTTCGCCGCGCCGCGGGCACGGGCCAGGTCCATGGCGCGGGTGACGGCATCGCGTGGGCCGCCGATCACGATCTGGCCGGCGCCGTTGACGTTGCAGATCTCCGCGCCCGTCTCCTGGCAGACCTCCTCGACAGCCGACTCATCGGCCCCCATGATCGCGGCCAGCGTGCCGGGGTTGCGCTCGCCCGCCTCCTGCATCAGCCGGCCGCGCTCGCGAACAAGGCGCACGCCGTCCGAGAACGGCAGGACGCCCGCCGCGATCAGCGCCGAATACTCGCCCAGGCTGTGGCCGGCGACGAAGGCCGGCGCGCCGTCGACCACGTCGAGCCGCCCGTACGCCGCGGCGAAGCAGGCGATGCTGGTCGTCACGATCGCGGGCTGGGTGTTGATCGTCTGCCGCAGCTGCTCCTCCGGGCCTTCGAAGCACAGCGTGCTCAGGCGGAAGCCGAGGGCGTCGTCGGCAGCGTCGAAGATCTGGCGCGCGGCGGGATAACGCTCGTACAGATCGCGGCCCATCCCCACCGTCTGCGAGCCCTGGCCGGGAAAGACCCAGGCGAGTTCGGGATGCGGCTCGGCATCAGCCGCAACGGATGCGGACGCGGTGAGCATCGCCATCACACAACCTCCGAAGTGCCGCGACGGCCTGCGGGCCGTCCGCCGGCGTCAGCGAGAGTCGGGTCGGCCGGCGAGGTCACTCATTCAGGCTCGGCTTGGCGATCTCAACCGCCTCGCGGCCCTTGTAGTAGCCGCAGGTGCCGCAGGCGTGGTGAGCGAGGCGCGGCGTGCCGCACTGCGGACAGACCGTCGTCTGCGTGGGATTGAGGTGCAGGTGGCTGCGCCGTTTGCCCTGGCGCGCCTTGGGGTATTTGCGTTTTGGCAGTGGCGGCACGGTCTACTCTTCCTCCGCTCGGTTGCCGGCGACTTCGCTGCGCCGCCCTCGCAGCGCGGCGAGCGCGGCCCAACGCTGGTCGCCGGGCGTACTCTCACATTCGCAGCGTCCCCGGGCCCGCTCGGCGCCGCACTGCGGGCAGAGTCCGGGGCAATCTTCGCGGCAAAGCATGGCCATCGGTTGCTCCAGTTGCCACGCCTGCCGGACGGCGTCGGTCAGATCGAGGATGTGATGCTCGTCGATCGAGAAGCTGCCGGGCTCCTCGGCGGGCGGCAGCGCGGCGCCGCTCACGAGATCGATGGTGGGCAAAAACTCCTCTTCAACGTCCAGCGCGACCGGGTACTCGACCGAGCGCAGGCAGCGGCAGCATTCGGACGTGCCGAGCGACGCCAGCCGCCCCCGCGCGAGAATCCCACGGTCGGTGCGCAGAAGCTCAATCGTTCCGCGCACGGCGGCGCGTGCCCGCTGACCCGCATCCGGTCTGAACGAATCCTCTACCGGATAGACTCTGCGCGAGCCGATTGGCTCGCGCAAGAGTTGAGAGACGTTGACTTGCACGCTCGTATTCGATCACTTCAGGACGGCGCCGGCCAGCACGGTGTACCGCCCACTTTCCTAACTATAGGTAGGGCCTCTCGGCAGTGTCAAACGCGCGAACGCCGCGATCGCGGCGGCGGACGCGACCCGTCGAGGCGTTCGCGCCGTCGTGGCGGCGGCAGGATCTGGAGCCCGTCCGCGGTGCTCGATGCCGGCCTGGTCTGTCGGTGCCGGCGGCCAACCGGTGTCGATGCCTTGCACCGTGCTGGACTGTATCGGTACGGTTAAGCCATTCCAAAGCGGCGAAAAACCTGGGCAAACGCCTTGCCGCCGCGCCGCCGCAACCCTATAATCCCGCTCGGACGGCCCGTGCGCCGGCCGTCGCGCTCTCGGCCTCGCCTCAATCCGCGGATCCTCCCGAGGAATTTGATGACCCGCGTGTCCAATCTGTATGCGTTGCAGGAGATCGACTCGCAGATCGATTCCTGCGAGCGAGCACTGAGCGATGTTCGTGCCCGCCAGGGTGAGGACGAAGGCCAGGCGCAGCGGCGCGAGCGGATTGCGGAGCTCGAGCCGCTGCTGCTGAGCGCGGCGCATGAGCAGCGCGAGGCAGAAACCGAGGTCGAAGACCTGCGGGCGAAGATCGCACCGGTCGAGGAAAAGCTGTACAGCGGTCGCATCACCAGCGCCAAAGAGTTGCAGGATCTGCAGGGCGAGGTCGATCAGTTCCGCCGCCAGTTGCAGGGCCGGGAGGAGCGCTTGCTGCTGGCGATGGGTCGCAGCGATGAGTTGCAGGGCGAGCTGGATACGCTGCGCCGGGAGGTCGTCGACGGCGAGACCGCCTGGTTGGCGGAGCAGGGCGAGCTGGCTGAGCAGGCGGACCGGCTGACCCAGGAGATCGCCGCGCTGCACGAGCGCAGCGAGCAGGCCCGCCGGCCGATCGACGGCGAGGCGCTGCGGCGCTACGACCAGTTGCGGCGCTCGCGCCAGGGCCGAGCGGTGGCGCGGGTGCAGGGCGGCACCTGCCTCGGCTGCCGCATCGCGCTGCCCAGTACCCTGTTCCAGCGGGCGCGTAGCGGCATGGCGCTGGTCTCGTGCAGCAACTGCGAGCGCATCCTATACGTGGGTTAGAGCCGAAGCAGAGGGCGGGCCGGGTTGAGCCGGCCCGGCCCTTCTGTTGAGAGAGAGCCGCGGTGGTTCAGGCACAGAAGGCGCTGGGCTACTTCCTCGAAGCCGCGCTGCCACGGGCGAAGGCGAGCGGTGAAGAGGCGCCGCCGGATTCAGTCGCGGAACAGAATCGCGCCTTTCTCGAATTTTGCAGGCGCGAAGGGTACCAGGTCGCCTCGACCTTCATCGACAACGCCGCCGATGGCGCCGAGCGGCCGCAGTTCCAGCAACTGCTGGAATATCTCAAGCACAACCGCACGTCGAGCTGCGTGGTAGTGGTGGACACGGTCGATCGGCTCGGCGCGGACGCCATGCAGGCTGCACGCTTCTTCTTCCAGATCGAAGGATTAGGCTCGCACGTCGTCGCCCTCGACGGGGAAGTCGACCCCGGCGCCAGGCTGATCGAGCACCTCGGCCGGCGTGAGCCGGCCGTACCCGTGGGCGACCGGGTGAAAGAGGCGATGCGCAAGAAGGCGATGCGCGGCGAGGTGCTGGGACGGCCGCCCTTCGGCTACCGCGTCGGACTGAAGCACCGGCTGGAACCCGTGCCCGACGAAGCGGCGATCGTGCGCTACATCTTTCGTCTGTATACACGCGAAGGGCTCGGGATTCGCCTGATCGCCGGTCGGCTGAACGAGGAGGGATACCGCACCCGGCGCGGCGGTAACTGGAGCATGATCACGATTCGGGACATCCTGCTCAACCGCGCCTATCTCGGCACCTACACGCGCTTCGGCGTGCGTGTGCCCGGTAGTCACCCGGCGCTGATCTCGCCCGACGACTTCCGCCGTGTGCAGGATCGCATGGCAAGCCGCCGCACCAGCGGCGGACAGCGCAACGTGCGGCAGTTCCTCCTCTCCGGCCTGGCGTTCTGCGGCTACTGCGGCAACAAGATGATCGGCGTCAGCCGCCACCAGACCTGGACTCGGCGCGAGGGCGGCGGCGAAGGCGCGGCGGAATACCGCTACTACCAGTGCCTCTCCCGCACCAACCAGAACACCTGCGACTACCACACGCGCCGGGCCGACGCGCTTGAAGCTGAGGTGGCGGCGCAGGCCGCGGCGGCGCTGGCAGCGCGCCTGCGCGAGCCGCCGCCGGCGGTAGCGGCGCCCACGGTCGAGGAGGAGGTCGAGCGTCTGCGCCTGCACCTGCACCAGCTCGACCGCCAGTTGGAGGGCTACATGCAGGCCGCCGCCGGCCACCAGCTTTCGCGCGAACGGCTGCGCGAGCTGAGCGTCGAGGTAATGCAAGAGCAGATGGCGGCCGACGAGGCGATCGGGCAGCTCGAAAGCACACGCCGCGTCGCCCGGACCCTGGACGACCAGCGCCGCGCCCGCAGAGAGCTGCTGACGACCCTGCAAGACGGCGCCGGCCTGCCGTTTGAGCAGCGCCGCGACGCGCTGCGGACCGCCGTGCAGCGCGTCACCGTGCTGGATGATGCGATCGTGGTCGAGCTGCGCGAGCCGGCAGCCGGCTCCTGCTAGGGCACGGTGGTCGCTGTTTACAACCACTGGTATACTCAATCCGATCGTGCTAGGCGGGGCGCTGGTGGTGCCCTGTACCCGAAACCCTCCTCAACGCGGGGCGGAATCCCCTGCCTGAGGTCTGCGGTCTCGGAGGACTGTTCGTACCGCCTGTGTTGACCGGCCGCGTCCGGCGCGGCGGGAGACTGCGAATCCGGTCAGGGTCGGAAGGCAGCAGCCGTAAGCAGGCCCTCCCGGGTGCCGCCGGAGTGCGTGGCCCGAGCAGGTTGGTACGCGCAAGCTCTAGAGGCGAGATCGACGGCGGGTGCACGATCGAGCAGTGCACGAAGGGGCGGGCGGCAGGCGCCGTCCGCCTCGTTGCTTTTCGTGCCGCGATCGCGGTGAACGCCGTGCCTCGACACACCCACCCGCCGGCGCGGCGGGCGTCAGGCTCAGCCCCCGCGCGCCGGCCTGCTGCCCGTCCTCGCCGGCCCCGCATCGGCCAGCACTTCCTCATCGATCCGATGATCGCCCACGACATCGTTGCTGCCGCCGAGCTGGCAACAGACGAGGACGTGCTGGAGGTCGGGCCGGGCCGCGGCGTGCTTACCGATCTGTTGTTGGAGCGCAGCGCCCACGTGACCGCCGTCGAGCTGGACGATCGCCTCGCGGAGCAGTTGCGCGGCCGCCACGCCGGTGAATCCCGCCTCACGGTTCTCGGTGGCAGCGTCCTCGACCACGGGGCCGACGAATTGCTGTCCGCGGGCGGGCGGCGTCCGCCCTACGTCGTCGTCGCCAACCTCCCGTACTACATCACGGCGCCGGTGATGCGCCACTTTCTGGAACGCGGGCCGCGGCCCCGGCGGCTGGTGGTAATGGTGCAGCGTGAAGTTGCCGAAACGATCTGCGGCAAGCATGGACTGAGCCTGCTTGCCGTCTCGGTTCAGGTGTTTGCCGCACCGCGGCTGCTCTTTCGCGTGCCGCCGCAGGCGTTTCGGCCGCCGCCGCGCGTCGATTCGGCCGTCGTCCGGCTCGATTGCTTCGCGGAGCCGGTCGTGCCGGAAGGAGAGCTGAGCGGCTTCTTCAAGGTTGTGCATGCCGGTTACCGCCAGCCGCGTAAGCAACTGCACAACAGCCTGGCGGGCGGCCTCTGGCTTCCGGCGGGCGCGGCGCCGGAACTGTTGCGCGCCGCCGGCATCGACCCCGCCCGCCGGCCCGGCACGCTCAGCATCGCCGAGTGGCTGGCACTGTACCGACGCTACGCCGCCATGCAACCTGCATTCGCCACTCGCGCCGGGCAGGACGCGCCTGTTCACGCCGACCAGTCCGCAGACGGGGACGATCGGTGACCGCTGCCGCGCTCGCGCTGCGCGCCTTCGCCAAGATCAACTGGACGCTGGAGGTGCTCGGCCGGCGGCCGGACGGGTATCACGAGCTGCGCACCGTCCTGCAAACGATCGCCCTGCACGACGATCTCTCGTGGTCTGGAGACGGCGGCGCCGATCTCACGATTGATTGCCCCGCCGGCTGGGACCTCGGTCCGCCCGCGGCCAACCTTGCGGCGCGGGCGCTGCGTGCGTATCCAGTGCCGCTTGCCGGAAGGCTTCGTCTACGGAAGCGCATTCCGCCCGCGGCCGGGCTGGGCGGCGGCAGCAGCGATGCGGCCGCCGTGTTGCGCGCCGCCGACGCGTTGTCCGGCCGGCCGCTCGGCGTTCGGCGCCTGGAAACGATCGCGGCCTCGCTCGGCTCCGACGTGCCGTTCTTCGTCGGCGGCGGCACACAACTCGCCTCCGGGCGCGGCGAAGTTCTGCGGCCGCTGCCGGACGCGGAACCGCGCTGGCTGGTGCTGCTGACGCCGCCGCTGGCCGCGGGCGGCAAGACGGCGCGGCTCTTCGGCATGCTCCACGCTGCGGACTTTACCGACGGCGCCGCGACGGGCCGGCTGGTCGCGGCGCTCAGGCGCGGCGAGAGCCCGCGAGTGGAGTGGCTGAGCAATAGCTTCGACTGCCTGGCCGCGGCTGCGTTTCCCGGTCTCGACAGCTTCCGCCGGCCCCTGCGCGAGGTGTGCGGCAACGCGATGCTGTGCGGCGCCGGCCCGTCGCTGTTCGCGCTGCTGCCCGATCGGCGGAGCGCCGGCGCGGCGGCGGCGCGCCTGCGCCGTGCGGGCCTGCCAGCGCGGACCGTGCGCACGGTCTCGGCGGCGGAGTCGACGCGGCAGCGTCCGCCGCCGGACGCCGCCGGGCGTGAACGTTCGTAACGCGATTGCTATACTGGAGGTGCGTGCACGCGCCGAAAGCGCGGCGCGACCGAGGTTTGGATGACCGGCACAATCGTCGATATGCACTGCCACACGACCAACGGCGCGTCAGACAGTGCGCTGACCCCCGCGGAGTTGATCGAGGTCGCCCGGCGCATCGGGCTCACGGGCGTCAACGTCAGTGAGCACGACCGCGTCTGGGATCGTTACACACTCGCCCGCTTCCGCGAAGAGAGCGGCATGTTCGTCTGTCCGGGGATGGAGGTCTCCACCGACCTGGGCCATATCATCGCCATCGGCCTGCCCGAGTATCTGCCCGGCATTCGCAGGGGCACGGAGCTGCGGAAGGCGCTCGACCAGGTCGGCGGCTTCATGATCGTGGCGCATCCCTTTCGTCACTGGTTCGATCCCGTGACCTTCCGCCGCAACGGCAAAGAGCCGCCGCTGATGACGCCGGAGAACATGGCGAAGCTGGAAGTCTTCCAGCTTGTGGACGGCATCGAAGTCTTGAACGGCGCCAACACGCCGCGCGAAAACCGCTTTGCGCTGGAGGTCGCCAACTATCTCGGCAAGCCGGGAACCGGCGGCAGCGATGCGCATTCGACCAGCGGTGTCGGCATCTACACCACGGTGTTCGAGAAGAAGCTCACCACCCTCGAGGAGATGCTGGAGGAGTTACACGCCCGTCGCTTCCATGCGGCGCTGGGGCTGCCGGAGGGCAACCTGCGCCGCTTCACCCTGGACGAATTCGTCACGCCGGAGAGCGTGCGCTAGGCAGTCACATTTTCAGCTCATTTCAGCCGCGCGGCTGCTAGAACGTTGGCATCGGTTGAACAGGTCCGCGGACTCCGGCGAGTGGTTCGTCTCGCTCGACCTGGAGATGACGGGCATCGACCCGGAACACGACGAGATCATCGAGATCGGCGCGATCCGCTTCACCGCGGGCGGGCGCAGCGAACGCTACCAGACGCTGGTCAACCCGGGCCGGCCGCTCCCCTACCGCATCCGAACGCTCACGGGCATATCCGACGAGGAGCTGCAGTCGGCGCCGCCCTTCGCGGTCGTGGCCGAGACGCTGCGCAGCTTTCTCGGCGCCGATCCGATCGTCGGGCAGCACGTCGGCTTTGACTTGATGTACCTGCAGCGCATGGGCCTGCGCCCGCCCGGCCCGGTGTGGAACACGGCGGAGCTGGCCGAGCTGCTGGCGCCGGGCCTGCCGGAGTACAGCCTGCGCGGCCTCACCCGACGCTTCGGCATCGACTTTCCCACCCAGCACCGCGCCCTGCCCGATGCTGAGGCGGCGATGCAGCTCTTCCTGCTGCTGCGCGAGCGGGCGCTGGCGCTGCCGCCGCTCGTGCTCGCGGAGATCGTGCAGCTCAGCGCCGGGACGAGCTGGCCGTTGCGCGCCTTCTTCGCCTCCGCCCTGCAGGCGCTCATGCCTAACCTCTTGCCCGGCGCCGCCTCGGAGATCGTGCTTGACGTAACCGCTGCCCCGCGTCCGCAGACGCAAGCGCTGCAGGCCCACGCGGAACGGGAGCCGCTGGCGACCGAGGAGATCCGCGCGGTGTTCGACTGCATCGCCACGCACCCGCAAGTCTTTGGCGGCTTCGAGCAGCGTCCGCAGCAGGTCGAGATGGCGGAGGCGGTGACGCAGGCGCTCTCACAGGACGAGCACCTGCTGGTGGAAGCGGGAACGGGCACGGGCAAATCGCTGGCGTACCTGCTGCCGGCGGCCTGCTTCGCCCTGCGCAACGGCGAGCGCGTCGTCGTCTCCACCAACACGATCAATTTGCAGGAACAGATCACGGGCAAGGATCTGCCGGCGCTGCGCGGCGTGCTCGCCGCCTGCGGGCCGGACGATGTGCAGGCGATGCTGCCGGAGTTCCGCGCCGTGCAGCTCAAGGGCCGAGGCAACTACCTTTGCCTGCAGCGCTTCGCCAACTTCCGCCGCCAGACCGGCCTCTCGAACGAGGAGGCGCGCTTCGCCGTACGGCTGCTGCTCTGGCTGCAGACGACCGAGACCGGCGACCGCGCCGAGCTCAACCTGCGGCCGGAGGAGGAGCCGATCTGGGCGCGCCTCTCGGCGGCGAACTCGGAGTGCTTCAACGGCCCGTCGTACTACGTCCGCAACGGCGCCTGCCAGCTGCTGCGTGCCCGCAAGCGTGCCGAGGCTGCGCATCTCGTCGTCGTCAACCACGCGCTGCTGCTCTCCGACATCTCCGCCGGCGGGCGCGTGCTGCCCCCATACGAGCGGCTGATCGTGGACGAGGCGCACAACCTGGAGGAAGAGGCCACCGATCAGTTCGGCTTCACCACCGGTCTGGGCGAGTGCCGCAACGCCCTGAATGCGATCGACGAACGCGGCGCCGAGCGCGAGAGCGGCCTGCTGGCCGACGTCGCCGTCGCGCTGCGCCTGCCGGGGCAGGACGCCGCGCAACGCGAGCACATCGACGGGTTGCTCACCTCAACGCGTGAGTTGACCGAGCGGGCGCGCGAGCGCGTGCCCGAGCTGTTCGGGCGCATCCAGGCGTTCGTGGCGGAGCACGCACAGACCGGCGGAGAGTACGACCACCGGCTGCTGCTCACCACCGGCAAGCGCTCGCAACCGGGCTGGCAGGAGGTCGAGCTGGCATGGGAGAACCTGCGCGTGGCGCTCGACGTGTTGCAGGAGGCGCTGGGGCGGCTCGGCGCCGCGCTGACCGATTCGGGCACAACCGCGGTGCTCGACGCGGAGGGACTCGGGGCCAGTGTGGCGGCGCGGGTACAGTCGCTGACGCGGCTTCGGCTCGGGCTGGACGAGATCATCGGCCGCCACGACGCGGAGCGCATCGCCTGGCTAACGGTGAACCGGCTGCACGGCGCCGTGACGCTGGCTTCGGCTCCGCTCAACGTGGGCGAGGTGCTGGAGAGCTACCTCTTCGGCCGCAAGTCGAGCGTGGTGCTCACCTCCGCCACGCTGAGCGCCGCGGGCAGCTTCCGCTACGTGCGCGAGCGCCTGGGATTGGAAGAGGCGGAGGAGCTGGCGCTCGGTTCGCCCTTCGACTACCGCAGCGCCGCGCTGGTGCTGACCGCGACCGACATGCCCGAGCCGAACCGCCTCGACTACCAGCCGGCCGTGGAGCGGGGCGTAATCGAGCTGACCCGCGCCAGCGAAGGCCGCGCGCTGGTGCTCTTCACCTCACACGGCGCTCTGCGGGCGACGTATCGCGCCGTGAGGCCGGCGCTGGAAGCGGACGGCATCCGCGTGCTGGCACAGGGCGTGGACGGCACGCCGCGTGACCTGCTCGACGCGCTGAAGGCGGACCACCGCACAGTCCTGCTCGGCACCGCCAGCTTTTGGGAGGGCGTGGATCTGGTCGGCGAGGCGCTCTCGCTGCTGATCATCGCCAAGCTGCCCTTCCCGGTGCCCACCGACCCCGTGTTCGCGGCGCGCAGCGAGCTGTTCGACGCGCCCTTCAAGGACTATGCGCTGCCACAGGCGGCACTGCGCTTCAAGCAGGGATTCGGCCGGCTGATTCGACAGAAGAGCGACCGCGGCGTGCTGGCCGTGCTGGACCGGCGCATACGCAGCAAGACGTACGGCAAGACGTTCCTCGCCTCGCTGCCCGACTGCACGCAGGCCGACGCCCCACTCGCCCAACTTCCCACGCACGTGCGCAAGTGGCTGCGGCAAGCGAACCGATGAGCCCTCCTGTCCGCGGCGGGCGAGCGCCAGCGCCGCGCATCACGCTGCGCGAGCCGGATCCGGGCGGCATGGCATCCTTGCGCCCCTGGTTCGCGGCCGGCTGGCTGGACGTGCGCGGCCTCGGCGCTCAGTCGGCTCACGAAGCGCCGACCCCGGAAGATTGGCTCGCGGCGGCGGCTGTGGGCGAGACGTCGCTCCTGATCACGCTCGATGCCGCGGTCGTAGGCTACCTGCGCTGCCGGCTCTCGGACCCCGACTGCGGGATCACGGAACTGGCGGTGCGCCCGGACGTACGCAACCTCGGCTACGGCTCGGAAGCCGTGTTCGCGCTGGAGGCGCTGGCAGCCACCGCCGGCGGCCGCCAGGGTGTCGCGCTCGTGCCGCGGGCAAACGGGCTGGCGATCTACTTCTGGCTGCGCATCGGCTACCGCCCGGCCTATCCACGACCGGCGCCCCTTCCGGGCTTCACTGCGATGGTCCGCGACCTGGCGAACGAGGCTCATCGCGGCGCGCGGGGAAGCGGCTCTCGAATAGGCGGACGGAGATCAGGTGGGAGAGCCCGATCGCCAGCGCCAGCGCCCCGGCGATCTCGATGATGTTCAGACCCGGCTGACGCAGCAGCAGCGCCGACAGGATCGAGCTGACGAACAGCGTCACGGCGAAGGTGAAGAACACGGGGAAAGTGCGCCAGCGCCACTCGCGCTGACGCGCCACCGTCCGGCCCGCGAGCGTCGGCCCGCGCGCCGCCGTGGCAGGCGGCGGCGCTGGCAGCTCGGCGCGGCGATCGCGGCGGTCGCGCCGGCGTCGATCACGAGGCATCGTCGCCCCTCGCCTCTCTTGCCCTGCGGCCGCGGCGGGCGCGGGCGACCGCGCGGGCGCCCGTCTGCTCGCGGCGCGCATAGCGTCTTCGCTCGCCGGCCGGCTCCATTCTGCCCAGGCAGCGGTTGCAGCCGAAGACCAGCGCCTGCACCTCGTCGTCGATCCAGGCGTCGCCGCAGTCCTTGGCGGGCACGTCGATGCGCAGGGCGAAGTGAAAGTCGGCGCCGCACTGATTGCACGTGGCGCGGTTCTCGGTCAACGGTTCGGCGCAAACTATGCAGACGTCGTCCGGCATCATTCTCCCGTCACTCGAACGTCTGGCCGGTTCTTGCTGCTTCGAGCCAGCGCCCAACGAAGGCTTGCTCGGCCGACCTGTCCGGCAATCGACCGCGCAGCCGCGCCGCGGTCAGCGCTCGCAAGACCGCGCCCACCGCCGGTCCCGCGGGCACGCCCAGCGCCAGCAGGTCGTCGCCGCGTAACCGCGGCCGCAAGTCGCGCCACTGGCCTATGTATCGTCGCACCAGCTTTGCCTTGGCGCCACCGGCCCGTGCGCCCGCACCGCGGATCGCCGGCAGCTCGATCCGGGCAAGCGCTTCGACCACGTCGGCCGCGTCCGCGCCCGCATGCACCAGTTCGCGCAGAGTGCGTGTTGCCCCAGGCAGGTCGTGAAGCGCCGCAAGCACGTCCTGGCGCAGCTCAAGCCGCCGCACGAGCCACTGCAAGTCCGTACGCGACCAGTCCGCACCCAGGGTGCAGAGGTAATCGGCGAACGCCGGCGCAGCGCCACCGTCGGCTCGCAGGCCGCTGAACCATTCACTCACCGCTTCGGTTTGGCTAAGCGCGGGAAGGACGCGCCTGAGCGCCCGCAACTCGCCCAGCACGCTGAGCATGGTCTCCGGCAGGGGCTCGGCAAAGCCGCGCACCAACTCGTGGGTGATCCTCGCCGGTGTGAGGCTGTCGAGGAAGACCGCATCGCGCCGCGCCAGGCGCAGCGTTTCCGGCTCGACCGCAAAGCCGAGCCGCGCCGCGTAACGCGCCAGGCGCAGCAGGCGGGTGGGGTCGTCGCGAAAGCTCTCGCCGTGGAGCACGCGAAAGAGACGCCGCTGCAGATCTGCTTCACCGGCGAACGGATCGAGCAGCATCCCGGCTGACTCGCCGTCAAGGCGCAGTGCCATGGCATGGGCGGTGAAGTCGCGGCGCGCCAGATCCTCCGCGATGCCGGCCGGCTCGACCAGTGGCAGATCGGCCGGGGCGCCGTACCGTTCTGACCGCGTGCGCACGAGATCGAGCGCCCAGCCGATGCCCTCGAGGCTGGCGGTGCCGAACTGCTCGTGGAACGTCACCTCCGACCGGAACCTGGGTGACAGCTCGCGTGTCAGGGCGGCCAGGTCGCCTTCAAGCGCCAGATCGAGGTCGAGGTGCCCGCGCCCCAGCAGCAAATCGCGTACGCTGCCGCCCACGAGGTACAGCGGCGCAGCCTGCTCGGCGGCCCAGGCGCGGGCAGCCGCGATCACGGCGCGCTCGCCTTCTCTCAGCTCACGCGTGAAGCGAGCGAACAGATCCTGGCGCTGGACTGGCTCCATCCGGGGATCGTAGCATGGCGACCGCCGGCTGGCGGGCGCTGCCGCTTGGTTGACGCGGCTGCGCCAAGCTTCTACGTTCGGTACGTCCGGTACATTTGGATTGAAGGAATGGCGAGTGATTTGGGCAGTTCGCCCGCGCAGACCGCAGCGGCGAACGGCGGTCCCCGCGCTTTCGGCGAAGGAGATGCCAAATGCCACTCGATCCGCAGGCCCGCGCTGTTCTTGATCAGATGGCCGCGCTCGGCGATCCACCGCTCGGTACGGCGACGGTGGAGGAGACGCGCCGCAACATGGCCGCGCGCCGTGCGGGGATGCCGCCGGGAGAACCGGTAGCGAAGACGGAGGATCGCAGCGTTCCCGGCCCGGCGGGTTCGGTCCCGGTGCGCATCTACACGCCGGAAGGCCGCGCACCGTTCCCCGTGCTGGTCTACTTCCACGGCGGCGGCTGGGTAATCGGCGACATTGAAAGCCACGACGCCTCGGTCCGCGCCCTTACCAACCGCAGCGGCTGTGTGATCGTCTCCGTCGACTACCGGCTCGCGCCCGAGCACAAGTTCCCGGCGGCAGCGGATGACTGCTTCGCCGCGACACAGTGGGCGGCGGCGCACGCGGCGGAGTTCGGCGGTGATGCCTCGCGGCTGGCCGTCGGCGGCGACTCGGCGGGCGGGAACCTGGCGGCGGTGGTGGCGCTGATGGCAAAGGAGAGAGGCGGACCGCGTATCGCCTTCCAGTTGCTGATCTACCCCGTGACCGACCACAACTACGAGACCGCGTCGTACAGCGAAAACGCCGAGGGCTATCTGCTCAGTCGCGACTCGATGGTCTGGTTCTGGAACCACTACCTGAACACCCCCGCCGAGGGCAAGAACCCGATCGCCTCGCCGCTTCAAGCGGCCGACCTCGCGGGGCTGCCGCCGGCGCTGGTGATCACCGCCGAGTTCGACCCGCTGCGCGATGAGGGCGAAGCGTACGCGAAGCGGCTGAAGGCGGCCGGCGTGCGCGTAACGGCCACCCGCTATGACGGCATGATCCACGGCTTCTTCGGCATGTTCTTGCAGATCGACAAGGCAAAGCTGGCGTTGGACGAGGCCGCGGCGGCGTTGTGCGCGGCGCTCTCGGCCGCGCCGGCGACGGCTCGCGTGTAAGCCTTGCCCGCGTTGACGGGTCTCTGCCCGCGGCCTATGGTGGCCGTGCGCCGCGCCGGGTTTTCAGCGGCGCGGCCCATCCGCGGCGGGAGCGACGAAATGGACGTCTCAGCCGAGAAGCTGCGCGCGATGTACGAGCGCATGGTCACCATCCGGCAATTCGAGGAGGAGGGCGGCCGGCTCTCGCAGGCCGGCCGCATCCCCGGCGCCTTGCACCTCTACGTGGGCGAGGAGGCCGTCGCCGTCGGCGTCTGCGCCAATCTGCACGACGACGACTACATCACCAGCACCCATCGCGGCCACGGCCATCTCGTGGCCAAAGGCGGGGACCTGGGCCGCATGTACGCCGAGCTGTTCGGCCGTGTCGACGGCTACTGCCACGGCAAGGGCGGCTCGATGCACATCGCCGACCTCGACCTCGGCATGCTGGGCGCCAACGGCATCGTCGGCGGCGGCCCGCCGATCGCCGTCGGCGCCGCCTTCACCGCCAGGGCCCGCGGGCGTGGCCAGGTCGCCGTCTGCTTCTTCGGCGACGGGGCCAGCAACGAAGGCACCCTGCACGAAGCGGCGAACATGGCCGCGCTCTACCGCCTGCCGGTGATCTTCTGCTGCGAGAACAACCTCTACGGCGAGTACACGCCGCAGGCCCGCCACCAGACGGTTGTAGACGTGGCGGACCGCGCCTCGGCCTACAACATGCCCGGCGTAGTGGTGGACGGGATGGACGTGATGGCGGTCTACGAGGCGGCGTTCGAGGCGATCGAGCGGGCGCGGCGAGGCGAGGGACCCACCCTGCTCGAATGCAAGACCTACCGCTACTACGACCACGTCGGCGTCAACGCCACGGCGACCTACCGCACCGACGAGGAGGTCGCTCGCTGGAAGGCGCGCGACGCGATCCAGAGCTTCCGCGAGCGCCTGCTGCACCAGGGCGTGCTCAGCGAGGCCGACGACCAGCAGATCCAGGCGCGGGTGCGTGAGCGCATCGCCGACGCGCTGCGCTTCGCCGAGGCGAGCCCGCTACCCACGGCAGACCATCTGCTCGAAGACGTGTACACGTAACCGCTTCCCATCGCGAAGCGACAAATCGAAAGGCACCTGCGGGCGAGCGAGGAGGTGTCCCGTGCGCGAAATCTACTACCGCCAGGCGATCAACGAGGCGCTGACGCAGGAGATGGAGCGCGACCCCGACATCTTCCTTGCGGGCGAAGACGTGGCCGAGCACCAGGGCGCCTTCGGCACCAGCCAGGGGCTGCTGGCGCGCTTCGGCGAGGAGCGCGTCATCGACACGCCGATCTCCGAGTCGGCGATCATCGGTCTTGCCGTGGGCGCGGCGGCGACGGGCATGCGCCCGATCGTCGAGATCATGTTCATGGACTTCATGGGCGTCTGCATGGACCAGATTCTCAACCAGCTCGCGAAGATGAAGTACATGTTCGGCGGCAAGGCGCGGCTGCCGGTGGTCGTGCGCGCCTCCTGCGGCGCCGGTATGCGCCTGGCCGCGCAGCACTCGCAGAGCCTGGAGGCGATGCTCTGCCACATCCCCGGCCTCAAAGTCGTGATGCCCTCGACGCCGAACGACGCCAAGGGGCTGCTCATCGCCTCGATCCGCGACGACAACCCGGTCTTCTTCCTCGAACACAAGGGGCTCTACCGGATCAAGGGTCCCTGCCCCGAGGAGGCGTTCACCGTGCCGCTAGGCTCGGCCGAGGTGAAGCGGCCGGGTAAGGATCTCACGATCGTCGCGACTTCGCGCATGGTGCATGAGGCGCTTGCCGCCGCTGAGAAACTCAGTGAGCGAGGGGTCGATGCCGAGGTGATCGATCCGCGCACGGTGCAGCCGCTGGATACCGAGACGATCGTCGCTTCGGTGCGGAAGACGCATCGCGTCGTGATCTGTCACGAGGCGGTGCGCTTCGCCGGCATCGGCGCCGAGATCGCCGCGCAGATCGCGGAGGAGGCGTTCGACTACCTCGACGCGCCGATCCTGCGAGTTGCCGCGCCCTTCACGCCTGTGCCGTTCAGCCCCTCACTGGAAGATGCCTGGCTGCCTGGCTCGGAGAAGATCGTCGATGCCGCGGAGCGGCTGCTGCCGGCTCGCGTCTAGCCCTCGCCTGGTCGCCGGCCATCGCCGGCGCCGTTGAACCACGCGCCGAAGGACACCGCCGTTGGCCGCTCGCCCGGAGTCCGTGGGCATCATCGCCAATCCGGCCTCCGGCAAGGACATCCGCCGGCTGGTGGGTCACGCCTCGGTCATCGACAACAACGAGAAGGTGCAGATCGTCCGCCGTGTGCTGCTCGCGCTGGACGCGGCCGGCGTGCGGCGCGTGATCGCCATGCCGGACTACTTCGGTATCGTGCGGCGCGCCGTCGAAACGCTGCGGCTGCGGCTGCAGCTGGAATACGCCCGCATCGAGCTCAGCGGCCGGGAGGAGGATACGACGCGGGCTGCGGGGGAACTTGCGGATGCAGGCGTAGCGACGCTGATCACGCTTGGCGGCGACGGCACGAACCGCGCGGCCGCGCTCGGCACCTGCGACGTGCCCCTGATCCCGATCTCCACGGGCACGAACAACGTATTTCCCGCGCAGATCGAAGGCAGCAGCGCCGGTCTCGCCGCTGCGGCGCTGGCGCTCGGCCTCGTTCGCGCCGGCGAGGCGGCGACCCGGGCGAAGTGTCTGCGCCTGCACCTGCCGGCTGGCTGCTGCTCGCTCGCCCTGATCGATGTGGCCGTGCTCGAACCGGGTTGGATCGGCGCTCGCGCCGTGTATGATCCGTCGCGGCTGCGCCGGGTGCTGCTGACGCGGGCGTCGGCCGTCGCCGTGGGCCTGGCCGGCTTGGGCGGACTGCTGCAGGAGGTGGGGGCCGAGGACGAGCATGGGCTCGACCTGCAACTGAGGGCCGACTCCGGCTGTGGCGAGTCGGTGAACGCGCCGCTTGCGCCGGGCCTCTTCTTGCCGCTCAGCGTGTCCCGGCGGCGGCCGCTCGTGCTCGGAGAGGTGGCGCAGATCGAGGGGCCATGCCTGCTCGCGCTCGATGGCGAACGCGCGATCGAGATCGACGCGGCCGCCGCCGCGAGCGTGGTGCTGCGACGCGACGGACCGCCGGTAGTGAACGTGGAACGGTGTCTCTCGCTGGCAGCGCGCCGCGGCCTGCTTCGCCTCTGACCCCGGTGGACGCCGGGCACCGATGGGGGCCGACAAGGAGACGCGATGGCGACGGAAGTGCTGATGCCGAAACTGGGCATGACCATGGTCGAGGGCACGCTGGCAGCCTGGTTGCAGCCCGACGGCGCGCCCGTTGCGCCCGGCGTCCCGATCTTTCGTATGACCACCGAGAAGATCGACTACGAAGTTGAAGCAGAGGCGGAGGGTGTGCTGCGCCACGCCGCCGCGGAAGAAGCGGTGATCGAAGCCGGTGGCCTGGTCGGCTACATTCTCGCAACGGGCGAAGCGCCGCCGGCGGGGCTCGGCGCCGGCCCCGCGCCTGCGGGCGTCGTCACAACCGCAACGCCCGCTGCCCGGGCGAACGGCAGCGCGGCGCCCGCGACAGCACCAGACAGCTTTGTGGTCGCCACGCCAGCGGCGCGCCGGCTCGCCCGCGAGCTCGGCGTTGATCTGGCCGCGGTGCACGGATCGGGTCCAGGCGGCCGCGTCAGCGAAGCCGATGTGACGGCGGCGCATCAATCAGCCGCGGCCGTCGCGGCAGACACCGGCGAGGTTGCCGCCGGGGTCAAGGCCTCGCCGCTCGCGCGCCGGATCGCCGAGCAACACGGTATCGACCTGCGCACGCTGCACGGCAGCGGGCCGGGCGGCCGCATCGTGCAGGAGGACGTGGAGGGCGCGATCGCGGCCGCGGCCGGAGGCGCCGCCGCGCCGGTGGCGAGCGTGCCATACCGCGGGCTGCGCAAGACGATCGGCGAGCGCATGCACGCCAGCCTGCAGCAGATGGCCCAGCTCACGCTGACGGCCGAAGCGGACGTCACGGATCTGCTCAAGCTGCGCGGCCAGCTCGTCGAGGAGTGGGAGCGAGACGGCGTGCGCGTCGGCTTCACGGATCTGGCGATCAAGGCGGCGGCGAGGGCGCTGCGCGAACATCCTCGCGTCAACGCGTCGCTGGAAGGCGATCAGATCGTGCTGCACGCCGAGGTCAACGTCGGCATGGCCGTGGCCCTGGCGGAAGGGTTGATCGTGCCGGTGCTGCACCGGGCCGACGTCACCCCGCTCAAGCAGCTCGCCGAGCGCGCCGCGGCGCTGGCGGAGCGCGCCCGCGCCGGCAAGCTTGGCTTCGACGACGTATCGGGCGGCACCTTCTCGGTCACGTCGCTGGGCATGTATGGCGTGGACGGCTTCACGCCGATTGTCAACCCGCCGCAGGCCGCGATCCTCGGCGTCGGCCGCATCCGCGACGCGCTGGCGCTGGAGGGCAGTGAAGTGCGGCGCCGCTCGGTGATGACGCTCAGCTTGACGATCGACCACCGCGTGCTGGACGGCGCTCCTGCCGCCGAGTTCCTCGCGCGCATTCGCCACCTGCTGGAGCGTCCTTACCTGCTGCTCGCCGAATGAGCGGCGCCGATCCGAGCCGCTGGCAGGGAGCGTTGAGCGGTGAGTGAGCTATTCGATCTGGTGGCGATCGGCGGCGGTCCGGCGGGCTACACGGCGGCGCTGCGCGTGGCGGAGCTCGGCGGCCGCGCCGCGATCGTCGAGGAGCAGGCGGCCGGCGGAAACTGCGTCCAGCACAACTGCATCCCGACGATGATCTTGCTGGATACGCTTGAAGGCGCGGAGCGGGCGCAGAGCCTCGGCGGCGTTCTCTCCATACACGACGGACCGCCGGCCTTCAACCGCGCCGTGGCGCGCAAGCAGCAGCTCGTGCAGGCGATGACCAACGGCATCCGTGTGCAACTACGACAGCAGAAGGTCGAGTTCTACGACGGCCGCGCTCGCATCGAGCGGCCCGGCCGTGTGGCCGCCGCGCTCAGCGACGGCTCACCGCTCGCGCTCGACTGCCGGACCATCCTGGTGGCCACCGGTGCGCGGCCCGACCTGCCGGCGGTGCCGGGCCTCGACGCGAACGCGATCCTCACCGCCGACACCGCGCTGCGCCTGACCGTCGTTCCCGAATCGCTGCTGATCCTGGGCGGCGCGCCGAACCCCGCCTTCGTGCTGGAGTTCGCCCGCCTCTTCGCCGGCTTCGGTTCGCGCGTTACGCTGATCGAAGAGGGCGATTCGATCCTGCCGGGTGAGGAGCCGCTGTTCGCCGCGGCGCTGGGAGAGACGCTGCGAGCAAGCGGGGTTGAGGTCATGACAGACGCCCGCCTGGCCGGCGTGGTGAGTAACGAGGCCGGCTGCGTCGCCCGCGTAGTGGCTGCCGGCGGCGAACGGCAGCTCGTGGTGGCCGCGATCTGTGCGCCGGACCGCCGCCGGCCGTACTGGGCGGACGTGGGACTGGAGGCGCTGCGACCAGAACAGGCGAACGGCGCCCTGCGCGTCGACGAGCACGGCGAGACGAGCGCTCGCGGCATCTTCGCGGCGGGAGATGTGACGGGAGGCGCAATGACCTCGCAGGCGGCGGCGACGGCCGGCCGCGGCGTGAGCGAACACGTCATGGGCCGCAAGTCGCGGCGCGATGACCGCTTTTCGCCTCGTGCGATCTTCACCGACCCGGAGTTCGCCGCGGTGGGAGTCACCGAAGCGGCTGCGAAGGCCACGGGCCGAGCGGTGCGCTGCGGCACGGCCAACCTGCTCGCCAACGCGCGCTCGCTGACTATGGGCGGGCGCGAGGGCGTCGTGAAGGTCGTTGCGGATGCCGAGAGCGGCCAAATCCTTGGCGTGCACGTGATCGGCCCGGGCGCGGGCGAGTTGATCGGGCAGGCCGTGCTGGCGATGCGGCTCGAAGCCACGGTTGAAGACCTGGCCGCCGCGACGCACTGGCACCCAACACTGTCGGAGAGCCTGACCGAAGCCGCGAGAAGGGCCGCCGGCGATGCCTGAACTGCGGCTCATCGACCTTGGCCGCAGCCGCTATGAGGAGATCCTGCTGATCCAACGGAAGCTGTTGGGGCAGCGCAAGGCGGGCGCCATCCCCGACACCCTGCTGCTGACGGAGCACGAGCCGGTGATCACCACCGGCCAGAACGCGGACTTCCGCCATCTGCTGGTCGCGGAGCGGCATCTGGAACTCGTCGGCGTGCCGCTGCTGCACTGCGAGCGCGGCGGCGATATCACCTATCACGGCCCGGGCCAGCTCGTCGCCTACCCGATTCTTGACCTCAGAGGCTACGGGCGCGACGTGCATCAATACGTGCGCCGGCTTGAACAGACCGCAATCGAGCTGTGCGCTTCCTACGGTGTGACCGCTGAACGACGCGGCGGCGCGCCCGGTGTGTACGCCGTCGCTGGCAAGATCGCCTCAGTCGGCGTCTTCATCAGTCGCTGGGTTACCATGCACGGCATCGCCATCAATCTCGCTCCCGACCCTGTGCACCTCGCCTGGCTCCGGCCATGCGGCCTCCCGGACACGCCGTTCACCTCGATCCGCGCCCTGCGCGGCGATGCCCCGGCTTACACCGAAGCCGCCAGCCGCTACGCGACAATCTTTGCGGAGGTGTTTGGCTGCCGCCTACGGGCGAGCGCCGCGTTCGCAGCCCCGGTCGATTGAGCGGCCCCGCTTCGGGCCTCAGCGCTTGGCCCAGAGCTTGCGGCGAAGCAGGCAATGGGCACAGAACGACGCGGGGCGCGAGAAGCGGGCGTGGCCCTCGCGCACGGTTTCGGTGCGGTTGGAAAGGTGGTCCTCGCAAAAGAGCGCGAGGCACTTGGAACACTGCCCCCAGCGCTCGGCGCTGCAGCCTTCGATGCCGCACAAGCCAAACTGGTTGCGCTGCAGGGCGCGCTCGCGGAAGCGGAGATGCGTCTCCACGTCGGCGTGCTTGTGCTGACAGATCTCGCGGGCGCAGATCGCTTCACGGGCCGGGAGCAGATTGCCGTGCACGCTGCAGAAGGCGCGGCTGCAGTACTGGCACGAGCCTACCGTGGGTTCGTGGCAGCGGGAGAAGAGACCGCCGAGCCGGCATCGCTCCGTCATACGCGTTGCCCGAATCTTAGGCTTCCGACGCGCGGACGGCGACCCTCTGCCGGCGCCTCAGGCGGCGAATCGCGACTGGGCCAGGCGTCGACGGCGCAAAGTCAGCTCGACCGCGCCTGGACGATCAGGCTCTCCCAGGCGTGGAGGCCAAGCGCGCGGTCCCGCGTCAGGCCGGGAGACTCGGTAACGCTCACGACGGCCTCGCCCCGACCGAGGGAAACCGTCACTGCATCGGCGAGCGGCGGCGCCGGGCGCGTGGCCAGTGTCATCTCTACGGTGAAGCCGTGTTCTTCGAGCACCCGGCACCAGGCAACCGCGGAGCGGCTGTGGCCCTGCCGCAGCACTCCCGGCGCCGCGGCATCCGCCGCAAGCAGCACCCCCCCGGGCTGCAGGACACGCTGCGCTTCGTCCAGCACGGGCCGCAGGGCGGGCCAGTCGCGAAACTCGCCGCAGACCAGCAGCCCCGCAAGCGACCCCGGGCGGATCGGCAGACGGTCGGGTGCGCCGCGGATCCAGGGCAGCGGCAGCGTGGGCGAACGGGCAGAGAGCCCGGGCGCGATGAAGCCATCAAACGTGTCGAATGCGGTCTGAAGCGTTGCCAGTCCGCCGGCGTCCAGCGCCAGCGCCAGCAGGCGCCGATTCGAAACGCCCAGGTCCAGCAGGCAGTCGTGCAGATCCGCCAGGAAAGCGGACCCGCGCGCCAGGCCGGGCGCCGTTCGTCGAGCGTGCACCCGGGCCATCAGCGGCGCTGCGACTGGCAGTCGACCAGCTCGGCCAGGCACACCTGCTGACCGTAGCGAGGAGAGGCTGCCTGGAAAACAGATCGGGGGCTACAGGCGCAGCTTGCCGTGCGAGGGCTGGCGGCGGCGTTGGCGCGGGCTCGAGCCGTCCTCCTCATCGAGGAGATCGATGGCGGGGGAGGAAACCATTTCATGCACGAACCCGCAGGAGATACAGGTCGCATACGACCCATACCAATCGCGCTCGACGATCATCGCGCCCCGGCAGCGCGCGCACAGTCTCGGTGGAAACGACTGCATCGACGGTCCCTCCTCGGCACTTAAAGACACCAGACTTCGGTTCTGCACCGCGATGGGCCTTTCGTTTGCCGCCGAGGTTAGTTGACGGGTTCGGGCTGAAAGGCAGGCCCTACTCGCGCTGGCGAGATTCACCCCGGAATGCAGGTCCCCCGGTCCGCTGGCGGCGGATTTGGCAGCGAGTGCGTCAGCCGGATCGGGATGGCGGGTGCCCCGACCAAACTTTGTGACTCCGCGCACAGGTTACAGGCGCATAACAACCCTGTCAAGCTGTGACTGTGAAAAAATGAACGCAGTCGCCTGGCGCCCGCTTTTGGCCGCATGCGATGTCCGCGCCGCTGCATGGCGGTGCTGGACGCCGCGCCCCGCGCGTGGTCAACTCGGAGGCGCAGAGCTGCGAGATCCGGCGGCTGCGCACCGGCGAATCCGCGCGGCTTCCATCCGCAAACTTGTGTCATATTTGTGTCAAGGAGGCGCGCTGTGCCGGACGACCGTGCCGCCCGCCGCGCACTGCTGATCGTCTACACCGGTCGCGGCAAGGGCAAAACCACGGCGGCGCTCGGCCTGCTGCTGCGCGCCGCCGGCCGCGGCTGGAAGGTCACAATGCTGCAGTTCATCAAGGCCGAGACCAGCAACTACGGCGAGCACCGCGCCGCGCGCCGGCTGGGCTTCGAGCTCGTGTCGCTGGGCGCCGGCTTCACCTGGCTCTCGGAGAACCTGGAGCACGACCGCGCCCTCGCCGAGCAGTGTTGGGCGGCCTGCAAAGAGCGGCTGCTCTCTGGCGATTATGACATGGTCGCCCTGGATGAGTTCACCTATCCGCTGAAGTTCGGCTGGCTCGACCTGGACGAGGTGCTGACGACGCTCGCCGCACGGCCCGCGCACGTGCACGTGGTGGTCACCGGTCGTGATGCGCCGGAGCGGCTTGTGGCCGCGGCCGACCTCGTCACGGAGATGACCGAGATCAAGCATCCATACAAGCAAGGCGTCAAGGCACAGCCCGGCATCGAGTTCTAGCCGCCGCCCGCGCCGCCGTAAGAGGGGAGGAGCTGCCGTGACCGAGGATGGCCTGCACCGCGTCGTCGATCGGATCCAGCCGCTGGACGCGACGGCGATGGCCGCCGCCCGTGCACGCCAGGACCGATTGACCAAGCCGCCGGGCGCGCTGGGCCGGCTGGAAGAGCTGTCGATCTGGCTCGCCGGCGTACGTGCTTCGCCGCTGCCGGCGGTGCACGAGAAGGTCATCGTCACTGCGGCGGCCGACCACGGCGTCGCCCGCCGCGGTGTCAGCGCCTATCCGCCCGAAGTGACCGGCCAGATGGTGCTGAACTTTCTTGCGGGGGGCGCGGCGGTCAACGTGCTGGCGAGGCTGGCCGGGGCGCGGGTCCTGGTCGTGGACGCGGGTGTTTTCGCCCAGCCGTCGGACGACCCGCGGCTGATCGTGCGGGCGCCGCAGCGCGGCACGGCCGACATTAGTGTCGGTCCGGCCATGCCGCGCGAGGTGGCCATCGCCACATTGCTGCATGGAGCCGAGCTGGCGCGCGAGCAGGCTGAGGGCGGCACGGACGTGATCGGCATTGGCGACATGGGCATCGGCAACACCACGCCCTCCGCCGCGATCACGGCCGTCTTCACTGGCCTGCCGCCGGCAACGGTCACTGGTCGCGGCACCGGCATCGACGACGTGGTCCTTGCGGCCAAGATCCGTCGCATCGAGCAGGCGATCGCCGTCAACATGCCCGATCCCACCGATGGCATCGACGTGCTCGCAAAGGTCGGTGGGCTGGAGATCGGCCTGCTTGCCGGTGTCTGCCTCGGCGCCGCCGCCGCGCGCCGGCCGGTGATGGTGGACGGCTTCATCGCCACGGCCGCGGCCTTGATCGCGGTGGCGATCGCACCGGAGGCGGGGGCATATCTCGCCGCGGCGCATCGCTCCGCGGAGCCGGGCCACGACGCGGCGCTGGCGCACCTCGGCCTGCGCCCGCTGCTCGACCTGCAGATGCGCCTGGGTGAGGGCACCGGCGCGGCGCTGGGCATCGGCCTGCTTGAGGCCGCCGCACGCGTGCTCAGCGAAATGGCGACGTTCGAAGAGGCTGGCGTAGCCGATTCCGACAGCGCGGCCGCCGTCGAGGGTTAGCTGATGGCCGACGCGGCGGTCGCGGGAGACTCTTCGCATGAGGCGCGGCGCGGCGGCATCGCGTCACCGCTGCTGGCGCTCGAGTTCCTCACGGTGCTGCACCTGCGCCGCCCACCGCTCGTCGATGCCCCGACGCTCGCGGCGGCGCAGGCGTGGTTTCCCCTCGTCGGCGCGGGCATCGGCGGCGTGCTTGCGCTCCTCGACCGGTTGCTTGCGGGCCGGCTGCCGGCTGCGCCCGAAGCCGTGCTGCTGCTGATTCTCTGGGAGGGGCTGACCGGGCTGCTGCACCTCGACGGCCTGGCCGACTGCGCCGACGGCTTGCTGGGCTTGCACGCCAGCGAGCGACGCCTGGAGATCATGCGCGACAGCCGTGTGGGCTCGTTCGGGGTGGCGGCAATCGCGTTGTACCTCCTGTTCGTCTTCGCGGCGCTCGGCTCGCTGCACGGCGCGGCGCGCGGAGCAACGCTCGTCGCCGCGCCGGCGCTCGGCCGTGGCGCAATGGTCGCGCTCGCGGCGGCGCTGCCGTATGTGCGTGCTGACGGGCTTGGCCTCGGCTTCCATCGCGCCGCGCGCGGCTGGCCCGGCGTCGTCGCGCTGATCTTGGCCGTGGGCATCGCCCTGCTTTGCGGCGGATGGGGCGGGCTGGTGCTGCTGGGCGCCGCGCTTGTCGGGGCGGCGGCGGTCGGCAGTATCGCCTGGCGTCGCCTCGGAGGCCTCACCGGCGATGTCTTCGGCGCGGCGTGCGAGCTGGCCCAGGCCGCGGTGCTGATCGCCGCGCTGGCGATGCAGGGCACAGGCTGGGTCCGTCCGTGGCTGTAGTGGACTCGCGCAAGCGCGGACTGGAGGCGGCCGCGGCGATCGGCGTGGCGCTGGCGCTTGATGCGGTACTGGGCGAGCCGCCCGCGGCGCTGCATCCGGTCGTCTGGCTGGGAAAACTGGCGGATGCGGCCGAACGAGGCGCGCCGCGTCGGCCGGCCGCGCAGCTTGCATACGGGTTCGGTATGGCGCTGGCGCTTTCGGCACTGGCCGCTGCCGCGGGAATCGCGACGCAGCGCGGGACAGCACGCCTGCGCCCGGAGACGCGGGTGCTGGTAGTCGGCGCCGCACTCATGCCGGCCTTCGCCCTACGCGGTCTCCTCCGCGCCGGCAGCGCGGTCGAGGGTGCATTGCGGCAGGGCGACCTGGCCTTGGCCCGCGCCGAGCTGCGCTCGCTGGTCAGCCGGGACACCGCGAAGCTCGACGAAGGGCTGATCGCGTCCGCTGCGATCGAATCGCTGGCCGAAAATCTTACCGACAGCGTGGCGGCGCCGCTCGCCGCCTTCGCGCTGTGCGGCCTGCCAGGCGCCTACGCCTACCGCACGATCAACACGCTTGATAGCATGTTCGGGTATCGCGGGCGCTACGAGTGGCTCGGCAAGGCGGCCGCCCGCCTGGACGATGCCGTGAATCTCCTTCCCGCCCGCGTGAGCGCGCTACTGATCTGCGCGGTGGCGCCGTTAGCCGGCGGTTCGCCAGCGGGCGCATTCGAGGCGGTGCGGCGCGACCGGAGCGGCACCGCCAGCCCCAACGCCGGCTGGACGATGGCCGCGTTGGCCGGCGCGCTCGGCGTGCGCCTGGAGAAAGCGGGGCACTACGTGTTGAACGCCGCGGCGCCCACGCCGCGAACGGGCGACATCGCGCGCGCCCGACGGTTGACCGGCTTAGCCGCCGCGGGCGCGGCCCTCAGCTGCGCCGGACTGGCGGCGGCTGTCGCCCGGCTGCGGCGATGACAAACGTGCAGGCGCACGGTGGCCTGCGCCCGGCTGAGCTGGCGGCGCTCGGCGTGGCCGGCGCTGAAATTATCGATTTCAGCGTCAATGTCAGCCCGATCGGCCCGCCGGCCGGCGTGCGCGACGCGATCGAAGCCGTCGACCTCGCGGCCTACCCGGATCCCGACTGCACGTCGCTGGTCGCGGACCTCGCCGCCCGGCTGGATGTCCCGGCCGACCGCGTTCTCGTCGGCAACGGATCGACCGAGCTCATCCAACTGCTAGCGCGTGTCTTCGTGCATCGCGGGCAGCGACCCGTGGCGCTGGCGCCGACCTTCGGCGAGTACGCGGTCGCCACGGAGCTGGCCGGGGGATCGCTCTATCCCTGGCAGGCCTCGGCCCTGCGCGGCTTCCGCTGGAACCTGAAGAACAAGCCGGACGTGTTGCGCCGCGTCAGCCCGCCGCTGGTGTTCGTCTGCAATCCCAACAATCCCACCGGCGTCTATCTCGGCAAAGACGAAGTACGCACGCTGGCCGCGGCGCTCACCGGCGGGCCGCTGCTGCTGGACGAAGCCTACGTCGGCTTCCTGGACGAGCCGTGGAACGCCCTCGACCTGGTCGAAAGCGGCCGAGTGATCGTGCTGCGCTCGCTGACCAAGGACTACGGCCTGGCGGGACTGCGGCTCGGCTACCTGGTGGCGCATCCCGACGTGATCGGCGCCGTGCGCCGCCTGCAGCCGGCGTGGAGCGTGAACGCGCCCGCGCAGGCGGCCGGACGCGCGGCGCTGGCCGACGACGCCTATCTGCCGCGCATGCGCGCCGCCGTGCGCGAAGGCAAAGAGGTGCTTACCACCGGCCTCGACGAACTGGGGCTGGCTTTGCACGCGGGCGCCGCCAACTTCGTGCTGGTTCAGGTCGGCGATGCCACAAAGCTGCGCCTGGCGTTGCTGCGGCGCGGCTTTGCCGTACGCGACTGCACCTCCTTCGGCCTGCCCGAATACATCCGTATCGGCGTACGCGGCACGCAGGATTGCCGTAAGCTGCTGGCCGCGCTGCCGCGGGCACTCGCCGAACTGCACGAACCGACCGGCGGGCGCCTGGCCGTGGATAGCTTGACATAAGGGAGCACGAGTGTGGCAACCCGGCTGCTGCTGACCCGGCACGGCGAAACCGTCGCCAACGCCGCGCGCCGCTTCTCCGGCCGCAGCGACGTGGCGCTCACGGCGCTGGGCCGGCGTCAGGCGAAGGCGCTCGGCCGGCGCCTGCGCGGGTTTGAGATCGACGCGGCCTACGCCAGCCCGCTGCTGCGGGCGCGGCAGACGGCGGAGATTGCGTTGGCGGGGCGAGGCATCGCGGTCACACCCGACGAGGGACTGCGCGAAATCTCCTTCGGCGAGTGGGAAGGGCGGACCTTCGACGAGATCCGCGAGCGCTGGCCGAACGAGTGGACGCGGCTCCGCTCCTTTGACGAGTCCTTCTGCGCGCCGGGCGGCGAGCCCTTCACCGAGGCACAGCAGCGCGTCGTGGAGAGCGCGATCGCGATCGTCGGCCGCCACCCGGACGAAACGGTGCTGATCACGGCGCACGGCGGCACCCTGCAACTGCTGCTCTCACACGTGCTCGGCATGCCGGCGGGCAGCATGTTCCGCATCGCCACGGGCAACTGCAGCCTGAGCATTGTCGAATTCCATGGCGAGCGGCCGATCGTGACACTGGTCAACGACTGCGCCCACACCGCGCCGCGCACCCGCAAGGCGCAGCCATGAGCGCCGAGCCGGGCAGTGTCCTGATGCTGCAAGGCACGGCCTCCTCCGTCGGCAAGAGCCTGCTGACGGCGGCGCTCTGCCGCATCCTGGCACGCGAAGGGCTGCGCGTGGCGCCGTTCAAAGCGCAGAACATGTCGAACAACTCGTTCGTCACGGCGGATGGCCGCGAGCTGGGGCGGGCGCAGGCGGTGCAGGCAGAGGCGGCGGGCATCGAGCCCCTGGCGGAGATGAACCCGATCTTGCTCAAGCCCGAGGCCGACCATCGCTCGCAGGTCGTGGTGCTGGGCCGGCCGTGCGGCGTGCTGCACGGTCACGATTTTCTCACACGCAAGCAGGAGCTGTGGCCGGTCGTGACCGAGTCGCTGGCACGGTTGCGGGCGGATTTTGACGTCGTGCTGATCGAGGGCGCGGGCAGCCCGGCCGAGATCAACCTGCGCGCCGGCGACATCGTCAACATGCGCGTGGCGAGGCATGCGCAGGCGCCGGTGCTGCTCGTGGGCGACATCGACCGCGGCGGCGTCTTCGCCCACCTGGTCGGCACGCTGGCGCTGCTGGAGCCGGAGGAGCGCGAACTGGTGCAAGGGCTGGTAATCAACAAGTTCCGCGGCAGCGCCGAGCTGCTGCAACCGGGCGTCGCCTGGCTTGAGCGGCGCACGGGTCTGCCCGTTGCCGGCGTGGTGCCCTGGCTCGACGGCGTCGGCGTGGCCGACGAGGATGCGGTGGCGCTGGAGGGCCGGCGAGAGCAGAAACGCGCCGCGCTCGATGTTGCGGTCATCCGGTTCCCGCGCATCGCCAACTTTGACGACCTCGACCCGCTCGCCGCCGAAACCGGTGTTTCGGTGCGCTTCGTCTCCGAGGTCAGCGCGTTCGGCACGCCGAACCTCCTCGTGCTGCCCGGCACGAAATCGACGATCGCCGATCTGGACTGGCTGCGGCGCAGCGGGCTGGCCGCCGCCGTGCTGGCCCACGCCGAAGCGGGCGGCGCGGTGATCGGCATCTGCGGCGGCTACCAGATGCTGGGCGAACGCGTGCTCGATCCGGGGCGGGTCGAGTCGGAAGCGGGCGAGGCGCCTGGCCTCGCTCTGCTGCCCGCGGTCACCGAGTTCGAGCCGGCGAAGGCGACGCACCGCGTCCGCGCAACGCTGAGCTGCGATCACGGCCTCTTCGCCCTGCTGAACGGGGCGGAAGTCGGCGGCTACGAGATCCACATGGGCCAGTCGCGCAGCGCCGTGCCGGCGCTGCACATCCGCTCACGCTCGGGCGTGCCCTGCGACGACGCGGACGGAGCGGTGAACGCGGCGGGCAACGTGTTCGGCACCTACCTGCACGGCCTCTTCGACAACGACAACCTGCGCGCCACGCTGCTGCGCTCGTTGTCCGGCGCCGGCGAGGCGGAGGCCTTCGCGCCTTCGGTCTGGGATCGCCGCGCGGCCTATAACCGGCTGGCGGACCACGTTGCCGCCGCGCTGGATATGCGCCTCGTGCACCGCCTGCTGCGGCTCGGCTGATGGGCGAGATCGTGCTCGTGCTGGGCGGCGCCCGCAGCGGCAAGAGCCGGCACGCGGAAGGACTGGCGGCGGCTGCCGGCGCGCCGGTCTGCTACTTCGCCACCGCCGTCACAGGGGACGAGGAGATGGCGGAGCGCATCGCCCGCCATCGGGCCGTGCGGCCAAAGCACTGGCAGACGGTCGAAGCGCCGTACGACCTCGAGCTCAGGCTGCCTCACGAGACGGCCCTGGCCGCTTGTGTGCTGATCGACTGTCTCTCCATTTGGCTGAGCAACGAGCTGCTGCGGCTGCTTGGGAATAGCACGACTGGCGAGACGCTTCCTGCCGAGCGGGCGCGAGCGTGCGAGAGCGATCTGCTGGCGAAACTCGAGCGCCTGCTGGCCTGGGCCGCGGCGCGCGAGGGCTTGACGATCATCGTCAGCAATGAGGTGGGCAGCGGAGTGGTGCCGCCGTACGCGCTCGGCCGGCTCTACCGCGACGTGCTGGGCCGTGCGAACCAGCTCGTTGCGGACTCGGCCACGCGCGTCCTGCTCGTCGTCGCGGGCATCGCCGTGGATCTCCGCCGGCTCGCCGGCCCCGCGGGAGAGGCGCGGCTGTGATCCCGATCGGCGACCGCCTGCGCACGCGCACCGTTCCCTGGGTCAACTACGGGTTGATCGCCATCAACTTCGTCGCCTTCTTCTACGAGCTGACGCTGAGCACGCATCCGCAGGCCGGGATCGTGCGCGGCTTCGTCCACGTCTCACCGCCGCCGCGCGACGTCTGGATCGAGCGCTGGGGACTGATCCCGCACCAGTTAGCGGACTTTCTCAGCGCGCCCGGATCGCACGACTGGCGGGTGCTGGAGCGGCTGATCACCTCGCAGTTCATTCACGCGGGCTGGCTGCACATCCTCGGCAACATGATCTTTCTCTGGGTCTTCGGCGATAACGTGGAGGACGCACTGGGCCACGTGCGCTACCTGCTCTTCTACCTGCTCTGCGGCGTGATCGCGGCACTCACGCAGGTGTTCTTTACACGCAACGCGCTGGGGCCGCTGGTCGGCGCCAGCGGCGCGATCGCCGGCGTGCTGGGCAGCTATCTCGTGCTCTATCCAGGCGCCGCCGTCTCAGTCATCATTCCGATCGTGATCATCCCGTTTTTCACCCGCGTGCCCGCCTGGCTGGTCATGATCGTCTGGTTCGTCACGCAACTGATCAGCCTGGCGCCCACGGCCAACGCCACCGGCGGCAACGGTGGCGTGGCCTACGCGGCCCACATCGGCGGCTTCGTGGCCGGCTTCCTGCTGGTGCGGCTGGCGGCGACGCGGCGGCGAAGTCTTCCCGGTTGAGCGCGCCTACGCTTCCAGTAGCTCAAGCAGCCGCCGGCGTTGGATCTTGCCCGTGGCCGAGCGTGGCACGGTGGGCACGAAGCGGATCGCTTTCGGCACCTTGAAGCGCGCGATGTGCTCGCCCGCGTGCGCGATCAGCTGCGCCTCGCTCACCTCCATTCCCGGCTTGAGCGCGACGACGGCCTCCACCTCCTCGCCGTAGATCGGGTGCGGCACGGCGATGGCCACGGCTTCCTGCACGGCCGGATGGCTGAGCAGCGCCGCATCGACCTCGTGGGGCGAGATCTTCTCGCCGCCGCGGTTGATCAGCTCCTTGATCCGGCCGGAGAGGAAGACGTACCCGTCGGCATCCAGATAGCCGTTGTCGCCGGTACGGAACCAGCCGTTGGTGAAGGCAGCAGCGTTGGCCGCGGGATTGGCCAGGTAGCCGCGCGTCACGTTCGGGCCGCGCAGGCTGACCTCGCCCTCTGAACCGCGCGGCAGCTCCTTGCCGGCGTCGTCCAGCACTGTGACCTCTACGCCATAAGGCAGGCCCACGGAGTTTTCCTTGCGCTGCGCCGGCGGCAGCGGGTTGGTCGCGATCTGGTGCGCGGCCTCGGTCATGCCGTAGGCCTGCAGCACCGGCACCTCGAACAGCGCCTCGTAGCGCTGCTGCGTGGCCGGCGCCAGTGCCGATGAGCAGGAGCGCACGAAGCGGAACTGCCGGCCCTTGCCCGCGTCCGCGGGGCCAGCGTTGTTCAAGAGGATCGTGTGAATCGTCGGCACGGCGCTGTACCAGGTCGCGCCGCCGCCCGCGCCCGCCTCGTCCCAGAAGCTGCTGGCGCTGAAGCGCGGCGGCGCGATGATCGTGCCGCCGCTGAGCAGCGTGGCGAAGGTGCTGGCGACGAGTCCGTGCACGTGGAAGAGCGGCATCACGCAGAGCGTGACATCGTTTTCCGTGAGCTGGTAGGAACTGGCGACGTTGCGCGCCGAGGTCAGCAGGTTGGCGTGCGTGAGGGGCACTGCCTTCGGCCGGCTCGTGGTGCCGGAGGTGTAGAGCAGCAGCGCATCGTCGTTGGTATCGATCGCGGCGCCCGGCTGGGGCGGCCCGATCGGCGTGCCCTCGATCGATACATGGCCGCCGGCGAAGCGCAGCAGGGCGCGGCGCTCGGGCGGCACGGCGGTGCCGCTCAGCGCGCTTTCACTGCCGGCCACGGCGAAGGTGAGCACGGCGTGAGAGTCTTCGACGGCGAAGTCGATCTCCTCTGGCTTGAGCTGGGGGTTGATCGGCTGGCAGGCAGCGCCGGCCTCCAGCGCGCCCAGGTAGCCAAAGAGAAACTCCGGGCCGTTGGGACCGATGAAGGCGACGTGATCGCCGTGGCGCACGCCCAGGCGCCGCAGCTCGGCCGCGGCCTCCGCCACGTGAGCGCGCAACCCGGCATAGCTCAGGGCAAGGTTTCGCTCCGGCGCAAGTACCGCCGTCTTGGCGGCGTCGCTTCGTTCCAGCAGATCGATCAGGGTCCGCGGCTGAGTCGCCATCGTCATTGCACTCCCGTTCGTCACTGAAGTTGAGCGTGAAACGTACGTGGGCGTAGCGCAACGGCTCAGGGTGCGCCGGCGGCAGCCGAGCCCGGCCTGCGCAGCAGGCGCACGCGGTCGATGCGGCGGCGATCGACTTTCTCCACGCGCAGCTCGAAGCCGTCGCCGGCGAAGAGATCGCCCTCGTGCGGCTCGCGTCCGAGGTTGAAGAAGATCAGCCCGCCGATCGTGTCGGCCTCGTCCTCGTCGAGCTTCAGGCCGAAGCGCTCGTTCACGTCGGTGACCAGCACCGTGCCGTCGATCTCCGCCTCGCCATTGGGCAGCTCGACGATATCGGGCGCGATCACCTCGAACTCGTCGCGCACCTCGCCCACGATCCGTTCCAGGATGTCCTCCATCGCCACGATGCCGGCTGTGCCGCCGAACTCATCGAAGACGACGGCGATGTGCACCTCGGCGCGCTTCATCGCGGCGAGTAACTGATCGATATGCATACTGTCCGGCACGAACAGCGGCCGGCGCATCAGCCTGCGCAGGTCGAACACGTCCTCGTTGCCGGCGAGCCAGGCGCCGAGCATGTCGCGCACGTAGAGGATGCCGATGATGTCGTCGATCGTCCGCCGGTACACGGGATACTTGGTGTGCCGCGTCCGGCGCACCGCCTCATATACCGCATCGCGCCCCGCTTCGACCGGCAGACCGACGACCTCGGTGCGCGGCACCATCACCTGGCGGGCGCTCAGCGCCGAAAACTCCAGCACGCCGAACAGCATCTCCTGTTCCTCCGCGTCCAGCACGCCGGCGCGCGTGCTGGCGGCCACGATGATCTTCAACTCCTCCGGCGAATGCGCCTCGGTGCCATCGCCGGCCGGCCTGAAACCCGCGGCTCGCAACACGGCCGAGCCTGCGGCATTGAGCAGGGCGATGAACGGGCGGAAGACGGCGATGAACAGGCGCATCGGCCGGATTACGGCCAGGGCCACCCGCTCGCTGCTCTGCAGCGCCACCGTCTTGGGCACAAGCTCGCCCGCGACGATATCCAGTGCGGTGATCAGGGCGAAGGTGATGATAAGGGCGATCGCGTGCGCCGTCACCGGCGCCCAGCCGCGCGGCACGAAGTCGAAAGCCGGTTCCAGCATCGTCGCGATCGTCGGCTCGGCCAGGGCGCCCAGCGCCAGGCTCGTCATCGTCACGCCGAGCTGGACGGCGGCGATCAGTTCCTGGATGTCGTTCAGCGTGTCGAGCACCAGGCGGGCGCTGCGGTTGCCCTCCTCGACCAGCTTGACCATGCGGCTCTTGCGCAGGGTCACGAGCGAGTATTCGCTGGCAACGAAGTAGGCGTGCACAAGCTCCACGAGCACGACGACGAGGAGCTTGAGGAGATCGCCGTAGAAACCGCTCATGCCCGCCGGGCTTCGTTCCGGCTGCGTGCGCCGGCATCTCGAACCACGTGGAATCCGGCTCAGTATAGCAGCCGGGTCGCCGTCGCCGGCCCGCCGCTCGCTTGACAGCGCGTGAGAGCAACGGGGATGATCAATTTCGCGTCTCTCCCGTGGGAGGGCGGAGCGGGGGAGCGAAGCGATGACGGCAGCCACGGCAGAGGCGGCGCTCGATGCCTTCATCGAGGCAGCTATGCGGCAGGACATCCCCGCCGTGCTTGGCTCACTGCTGCCCGAGGCGCTGCCGCAGCTAGGCGTGCTGAACCTGGCCGGCATCGGCACGCTCCAGAGCCACGAACTGCTGGAACGCCGCGCGGCGGGCGCGGACACGGTGCTGGTCGTCCGCCTGCATGCCGACGAGGACGTCGAGCTGAAAGTCACCTGGCGGGAGAGCAACGGCGCCTGGAAGATCGCCGGCGCCTCGCGCGTACAGCCAGCGGCGGGCCGCGGCGTGATGGAGCAGGCCGCCGGCGCCATCTCGGCCGATCTGCGCTGGCTGGCCGCGCCGACCGAATGGGGCGTGCGCGCCCCGGTCGGATCGCACGGACTCACGCTCGATGCCATCAACATCGGCAGCTACGGCGTGATCCCCGCGCACAGCGCCCACGCTACGCAGCGCCCGCGCGGCGCCGCGGTCAACGCCGACACGCCCGGCATGGGCATCTCGATCTTCGAGCAGGCCGAAGTCTGGTCGCCGATCGCCGCCTCGCTCTACGAGGAGGCGATCCAACGCCGCTGGAGTCCGGCCACGGACGTGCCCTGGGAGAGCCTCGCGGAGCTGGCGCCGGAGGATGAAGCCGCGATCTGCCAGCTCTGCACCTCCATCTCGGAACGGCAGATGCTGGCGGCGGACGTGCCCGCCGGCTGGGAGCACCGCATCAGCTACGACTTCCACGAGGTGAAGCTCTTCCTCGCCACGCAGATCTTCGATGCGGCACGCCACGTCGAGGCGTTTCGCAAGCGGGCGCTGGCGAACGGCGGCGGCCTTGGCCGGCAGAGCCCCGGGAACGTCGCGCGGCTGATCGCCGAGGCGCAGGTTTTCTCCGAGTTTTCGCTGCTGCTGCACGTGCTGGTCGGCGCGCAGACGGCGCTCTGGCTGCGCATCGGCGCGGCCTGCGCGCCGGGCCCGGCGGAGTACCGGCTCTTCGCCCTGGCGCAGCAGGATGCGGCGAGGCACCTGGCCTACGGGCTTAGCCACCTGCGCTTCCTGCTGGAGCGCGAGCCGGGCCGGGCCGCGGAGCTTCAGCGCTACCTCGATAAGGGTGAAGGTATGCTCGCCTCCGATCTGGAGCGCGACCAGCCGCTGCGCGACGCGCTGGCGCGTCTGTTGCGTCCTGATGGCGCCGGGGCGGAGGCCGGCAGCGCCCGGCTGGACAAGCTGGGTGAGCGGTGGATCGCGGAGTACCTCGCGCGGCTGCGCTGGGCGGGCCTGGCGGAGCGCGAGCAGCGGCTCGATGCGCGGCTTAAGGCCGTGATGACCAACGTCTGAACCCGCGCCGCCGAGGCGGCCAACGGTATCATTCAACGCATGAACAACGCACGAATCATCGGGCGGAATGGGGTGAACAACCATGCCAGTGTTTCCATCGGTCGAATGGTTCAACGACGTGCGCGAGATCATCAACCACGACGAGGCCTACCGACATCTCGGCACCTGCGACGCGGAGATGGGCGTCGAGGTCGGGGACAAGTTCTTCAAGCTGACGTTCGAAGCCTTCGAGTGCACGGGAGTTGAGGAGATCGCGCGCCAGCAGGCCGACGATCTCGACTTCACCCTGGTGATGCCGTACGAGGGCTGGAAGGAGATGATCGAAAACATCAAGCAGAACGGCCGCGCCGACCTGCATCACACGCTCAACACGCTCGACCTCGCGGCGCCGGATGAATTCGCCCGCGCCAAAGACTACTACCGCCGCGACCTGTTCTACCGCTTCAACCAGTCGTTCCAGAACTTTTTTGACGCCTCGGCCAAGATCGACACGCAGTTCGCGGAGGCGGGCGTGGCCCGCTGAACCGCTCGCCGCCCGCGCGGGGCCGAGCCTGATCACTCCGCGTAAAAGTCACGCAAGGCGGCTTCCACGCCGGCAGCGATACCCGGCCATTCCGCGCCGGGCGCGCGGCGGATCGTGACGAAGTCCTTGAGCAAGAAGACGCCGCCCACGCCGGGCACGGCGAACAGCGCCCGTGCCAGCGGTGAGAGGAACGCTTGCTGCGGGCTGCTGTAGGTCTCGCCGCGCCCCTCGGTCACGAGGCGATTCAGGCTGAACTTCATCGTCTCGGGGTTTGGCGTGGCCTGCGCCGTGATCTGGAGCGCGCTCACCACAGACTCACCATCGGATCACCATCGCCATTCTCCCTGTGCCCGCGCTCAGCTCGGCGCCAGCGTGGTGAAGACGACGATGCGCTTGTCATAATCGTGCGTGCGCGGGCTGAACGTGCCGGTGCAGGTGATCAGGTTCAAACCCTGGTGCTCGGCGTTGCGGAAGATGCGGTCGATGCTGCTGTTGTCCTTCGCGTCAAAGGTTTCGCTGGCAGTGACGCTGAAGGTCAGCGTCTGGCCCTCCACCGACACCACCTGCACGGCGTCCCCGGGCTGTAGCAGGTGTAGATTCCAGAACACCGCCGCACCATAGTTGGCGAAGTCCACATGCCCATCGATCACCGCGCTGCCCCAGTCACCCGGATGCGTGCCCTTGTCCCACCAACCCACGTCGCGCGGATTGTCGGGCGATGCCATTGCACCGTTGGCGTCTTCGCCCAAGGGCACAACGCGCGCATCGACGCCGATCCTGGGGATGATCAGCCGCGCCGGCGGCGGTGAGGGCGGCGGCGGCGTGGGCGAAGGCGAGGGCGAGGGCGACGCCGTGGGCTCCGGCGTGGGCGTCTCGGTCGGAGCCGGCGTCGGTGGCGGCGAAGGAGACGGGCTCGGTGCAATCGGTGTAACCGGAGACGCGGTTGACGTAACGGCATGAGGCGTGGTGACCGCCGCGGCGCCGTTGCTCGCCGTGGGCGGCAGCGTGGCGGCCCTGCCCCTGCTCGGGGAGGCGGCGCACGCTGTGAGCCCCAGCGAAGTGCCAGCGACGACGAGGCAGGCGAGCGCGACGGAGGCGCGGCGGGGATTGGGCATTTTCCGGGCCTCGTGGGTAGAGGCGGTACAGCGGGCGCCGGCGGACAGGTGGGGCAGGCGTCCGCCCGCCCCACCTGTCCGCCGTTGTGCCGGGCGGCGTGTCCGGCGTCGCTAGGCGCGACGCCGTGCGAGCAAGGTCAGGCCGCCGGCGCTCAGACCCAGCGCCGCGGCCAGCGCGAGCAGCGCGGCGAGCGTGGCGCCGTTCCGGCCCTGCGCGCCGCTGCCGGTGTTGGGCAGCACCACCGCAGGCGCGGCGGCCGGCGCAGCCGCCGGCTTCTGTGCGGCCGCTACGGACGGCTTCTGCTGGCTCGTGCCGCCGAGGCCGGTCTGCGGCGGCCGGTTGGGAACCACGGCCGTGGGCGCCACGGTCGGCGCCGTCGTCGGCCGCGCGGTGGGCGGCGGCGGCGGTGTGCTCGGCGCCCTGGTGGGCGGCGGTGGCGGCGTCGGCGCGGTCGTGGGCGCCGGCGTGGGCGTAGCCGCGCTCACGGTCAGATTAAGGCTGACCGCCGTACCCTGCACCGCCGGCAGCGTGCCCGTCGGTGTCGCGGGCTGCCCGCCCACACTGAAGCTGACCGTGGCGCCCGGCGTGGTGCAGCCCTGGATCGCCTGCACGTCCACCGTGTACTGCCCGCTGGCCACGCTGCCCGTGCCGCAGGTCACGCCGCCGACGCTGGCGGTCACGGGCGCGCCGTTGGCCACGGACCCGCTTGCGGAGGTGACGCTGCCGAAGAAACGGGCCGACGGAACGGCGGAGGGTCCGCCGGCGTTGCTCGCCGGCGTCGGCGAACCTCCGGTTTGGGCGAAGACGCCGCCGGCGCTCGTCAGCGCCAGCCCGCCGGCGAGAGCGAATGCCCCCGCGAGTGCCGTGAACGCCAGTAATCTGCCTGGTAACCGCATGCAACCCTTCCCTGCGCGAGTCTTGCCGGCCGGCTCGTGCGCGCCGGCACGGTCTACCCCGCCGCGCGGCGGGGCCGCGGGTGCGCCCCGCGGCTTTGGGGAGTATAGCGGCATGACCGGCAGCGGGCTACTCCATGCAGCCCGACGTACCTAGCCAAGCCTACTCCGGTTAGAGCGATGGCACGGTCTGCGTCGCGTGAGCGGCGAAGCGGATTTGGATGCGGCAGGGTTGCGACGTATCATCAGGCCGTGTCGTGGCGGCGCAGTCCGCCGCGTGGAACGGCGATGGACATCCTCGCAGGCACGATCGCGGTGCTGCTGGGCGCGCTCGCCGCCTACCATGCGACCGGCGCCCTGCGCCGGAGTCCCTTGCCGGCGACCGCGAACGGGCTGGCCGCGCTGCTCGGCGTGGCGCTGGTCTTCTGCGGCCTAGAGTTACTGCTGGGTACACCGGCGGGGCTGCTGGTGATTCCGGTGCTGGCCGCGCGACGCGCCCTGGCGCTGTACAACGCCTGGCTGCTGCGCGGCCGTTGGCGTCGGGCGGATCTCTGGCCGGCCGCGGGCGACCTGGCGCTCGGGGCACTGGCGGTGGCCGGCGCGGCCTGAGCGCGGCCGCCGCTCGTGCCGACGATAATGCTGGCGAGCGGCCCGTCCCTGCGCTGCTGGGGCGGCGCATTCGAGAATGAGGCATGGATTCAAGACCGGCGCGGGGCCATGCGCGCGGGCAGGCGACGGAGTTCCGTCGCCGGTTTTGAAACCGTCGGTCAACGGCGAGGAGGGCGCTGCAAAGCGGCGACGTGCGGCCGGAGAAGAACGCGATCTACGTTGCCCTGGGCATGCTCGGTGCGAGCGCGGCGCTGTCGCTCGGCCTGGGCGGACTGCTGCATTCGTTCTTCCACTTTTCCGTGCACGACGTGCGCCGCCTCGTGCACGGGTTCGGCCCGCTGGGCGCACCCTGCGTTTCGCTGATGATCGCGCTGATTATCGTCTTCGTGCCGATTCCCACGATTCCCATCGAAGTCGTGGCCGGTGTGGCCTACGGCATCGTGGCCGGCACGTTTCTGGTGCTCGTCGGCCATCTGCTCGGCGCCCTGATCGCCTTCCTGATCGCGCGGCGCTTCGGCCGGCCGCTGCTGCGCCGCTGGCTCGGCGATGCGGCCGTGAGCAAGCTTGATCCGTTTGCGGCGCAGTCCGGCTACTGGTATGTCTTCTTCATGCGCCTGCTGCCGCTGTTTGACTTCAAGCTGGTGAGCTACGCCTCCGGCCTGACGCCGATGCGCACACGGACCTACATGCTCGCCACGGCGACCGGCATCTTCCTGCCGATCCTGATCCTCGACGCGATCGGCGCCACCGCCGCGGCGCGGCCGCGCGAGGCCGCCGTGATCGCCGCGGCCTACAGCCTGGCGATCGCGGGCACGATCGCCTACTTCCTCGTGCCGCGGCGCAAGCGCGTGGTGCACGTCCGCATCGAGCATCCTCTGGACGCGCCGGTGGTGCGTTTTACCGGCCACCTGCGCGAGCGCGGCCGCGAGATCCCCGCCGGGGCGCTCGTCGCTGCGCAGCTCGGCGCGCAGATCCTCGCCAGCACGCAGACGCGAGACGCGGGGCTCTACGCGCTGGATGTGTGCGCGGCGGATCACTGCGCCGCCGCAGGCACGCCGCTCAGTTTCAGCATCAACGGCCGGCCGGCTGAGCAGACCGCAGTGCTGCCGGCGACCACGGGCACGATTGCGCTCGACCTGAATATCGCCGATGCCACCCGGCATGTGGAGCTGGTGCGCCGGCCGGGCGACGAGCGCGGCGGCGCCTTCCACGGCGAAGCCGTCTGATCGCGGCCCACCAACCTTCGCTGCTGCGCTCTTGTTCTACGCCGCCATTTGGATCGCACTATACCGGTTATGTAGTGGTCGATGCCCATCTCCACGCGCTACGGCGAGGCTACGTCCGGCGCGACCTGGAGCGCGACCGCGGACGGCCGCGCCGGCCTATCGCCGCCTCAGCGACGCCGGAGCGAGTCCAGCCACCGCGTTCGGCGACGAGCCACGCGTCCACCACATTGACGCCGTGGAGCATCTTCCGAATCCGTCGCGATCACAGCGCGGCGGGTCCGCCGCTGAGATTCCGCACCGCGGGCTCCCAGTTCAGCGATCGCCGCCGGTCGATCAAAGCGCGGCGCTCCAGCGCGGCCGCTCAGGCGGTGGACCGGCCGGGTTTGCGCGACGGCTATGCTACACTCAACCCCGCGGAGCCGCGCGGATGCCCGCGATTCGCTGCCGTGTTCCGGCGCGGGAAAATCGAGAACGTTTGAAATTATGTCGAGCTGAGACTGCGGCCCGCGCACCGTCCGCGACGAGTGGCGGTTGGGAAAGGGTGGAGACGGCGGACTCATGACGCAGCAGCAGAAGGCCCTGGCCTGGATGATCGGCGCCTTGCTCGCGGTTTCGCTGGGCGCCTTCGCCTTTTTGGGCGGCTATTTTGTGCGCAAGACCACCGAGCCGGCCTCGGCATCGGCGCCGGCAGCGGTCGCGGCAGCGGCGGCGACCGCCGGCGCCGGCAGCGCCTCGGCCTCGGCATCCGGCAACGTCGACTTCGGCGTCTTGCAGGAGATCGACAACGTCCTCAAGGCGAACTACGTCGATCCCAGCCGCCTGCAGGACCAGCAGGCGTTGAAGCAGGGCGCGATCGACGGCCTGCTGAACACGGTGGGCGACAGCCACCAGGTCTACGTGCGGCCCGAGGATGTGCAGTTCGAGGAGACCGATCTCTCTGGTCAGTTCGAGGGCATCGGCGCCACCGTGCAACAGAAGAACGGCCAGGTCTCGATCGAGAGCCTGATCCCCGACTACCCCGCCTTCAAGTCCGGCAAGCTGAAGCCCGGCGACATCATCCTCGCCGTCGATGGCGCGTCGATGCAGGGCAAGACGACCACGGACGCGGTGAAGGCGATCCGCGGCCGCGCCGGCACCAACGTCACCATCAGCGTGCAGCACAACAACGGGCAGAAGGAGGACGTAACCCTGACCCGGGCACAGATCCTGATCACCAGCGTGCACGCGGACGCACTCAAGGACGCCAATGGCAACCCCGTCACCGACCTCGGCTACCTCCGCCTCTCGCAGTTCCAGCAGTCGACCGACAAAGAGGTTGCCGACTATCTCAAGAGCATCCAGGGGAAGGGCTACAAGGGGCTGATCCTCGACCTGCGCAACAACCCCGGCGGCTATTTGCAGCAGACGGAGAACATCCTCAGCGACTTCCTCAAGCCGGGACAGACCGTGCTGATTACGCAGGACCGCAACGGCAAAGAGAAGGCGGACAAGTCTGCCGCGCAAAGTGTGAGCAGCGACCTGCCGCTGGTGGTGCTGGTGAACAAGAATAGCGCCAGCGCCAGCGAAATTACGGCCGGCGCGATCCAGGACAACGGCCGCGGCAAGGTGATCGGCGAGCAAACCTTCGGCAAGGGCACGGTCAACCAGTTCTTCCCGCTGCCCAAGGACGGTGGCGAGCTCTACGTCAGCATTGCCCGCTGGCTGACACCCAATCACGACCAGATCGAGGGCAAGGGCATCACTCCCGACATGGTCGTGCACCTGGCCGACAACGACGATCCGCAGAGTTATTTCAACGCCCAGCTCTACGCGGCGATCGACTACCTGCACAAGGCAAACCCGTAAGTGGCGGAAAAACGCAAGGAAGGCGGCAGGGACTCGCGCAGCGGGACGATAACCGTCAACCGCAAAGCCTTTCATGACTACGAGATTCTGGAGAAGGTCGAGGCCGGCGTAATCTTGACCGGCACCGAGATCAAGTCCGCGCGCGAAGGGCGCGTCAACATCCGCGACGCCTACGCCCGCGAGGATCACGGCGAGCTGTGGCTATTCAACGCGCACATTTCGCAGTACGACAAGGGCAACCGCAACAACCACGAGCCGGAGCGGCCGCGCAAGCTGCTGCTGCACCGCTGGCAGATCCGCGATCTGTCAGACAAGGCGCGGCAGCGCGGCGGCACGATCGTGCCGCTGGCGATGTACCTCAAGCGCGGCATGGCCAAGCTGGAGCTGGGCGTGGCTCGCGGGCGCAAGTCGTACGACAAGCGCCAGGCGATCGCATCGCGCGACGCCCAGCGCGAGATCGCCCGCGGCCTGCGTCACAGCGATCGCTAGCCGGGCAGGGTTGAGTGTGCTATACTCAAGCTGCGGCCGGCCCAGCGCGCCGGCACGCCAGGGGGACGACAGGGCTCGACAGGGAAAGACGGACTGGGGTTGCAAGCCGAGGTGCCATCGGCCTCGTAAAACTGGTGGCAACGCTGTAACTGGCGAAAATCAGTACGCTCTCGCCGCTGCATAGCGGCGACGTCCGCCCCCTCCTCGGCCCGGTGGGAGGGGATGCGGGCGCCACAATGCCGGGCTGCCGCGTCGCGTCACGCCGATAGCGCCCGCGAAAGACCCATCGGCTCGCCCCAAAGGAGTTCGGCAGTAGACGCCGGCGGGGCCAAATCAAACTGCTGCCTACGCTTGTAGTAGACCTCAGACGGGTTTCAACTGGACGGGGGGTTCAATTCCCCCCCGTCTCCACCACCAACAAACGGGCCGGCGACACTGCCGGCCCGTCCTGCTGTCGGAGTGACCGGCTCAGCGCCGCTTGAACTCCCGTTCCAGCGTAGCCGCGCTCAGGTGCACCATCGTCGGCCGCCCGTGCGGGCAGGTGCGCGGCGCCTCGCAGCCCTCCAGTTCCAGGACCAGGGCGCGCATCTCCTCCAGACTCAAAACTTTGCCGGCGCGCACGCTGCCGTGGCAGGCGAGCGTTTTCAACAACCGCTCGTGCGAGGGCGCCTCGTGCTCTTCGTCCAGCGCGTCGAGCAGCCGCGTCAGCGCCCGCGCCGGGTCGGCCCCGGCCAGGATTGCGGGCAGCGCCCGCAGCAGCAGCGCCCGCTCGCCAAACGGCTCCACTGAGAATCCGTGCGCGGCCAACAGCCCGCCGTAACCGGTGAAGACCGCGGCCTGCGCCGGTGTCAATTCCACCGGCACGGGCGCGAGCAACCCCTGCACCTCGACCGCCGTCCCTTCGCGTTCCCGGCAGATCTGCTCGTAGAGCACGCGCTCGTGCGCCGCGTGCTGGTCGATCAGGTACACGCCCGTCGGGCCCTCGGCCACGACGTAGGTCGAACCCGTTTGGCCGACCACGCGCAGCAGCGGCAGGCGCGGCGCCTGCTCCCGCAGGCCGTCAGGCTCTTCACGGGCGCCGGTGTGGTCGTCCGGGCGCAGCAGCGTCTGCCAGAGCGGCGCCTGCGCCGGCTGCGCTGCGTCGAGCACCGCCGGCCCGCCGAAGCCGATCGCGCCGGCCTGGCTCATCGCGGTGTCCGGCCCCAGGGTGAAGTCGGGCACAGGCGCCTGGGCGATCAGCGTGCGCCGCACCGCGGCATGCACCGCGCCGAAGACGGCGCGCTCGTCGCGGAAGCGCACCTCGGCCTTGGTAGGGTGCACGTTGACATCGACATCGCCAGGAGGCAATTCGACCAGCACGACGGCGATCGGGTGCCGGCCGACGGTCAAGAGCGTGTCATACGCCTGCTCGATCGCAAACGCGAGACGGCGTGGCTGCACCCAGCGACGATTAACGAAGAGCATGATGCCGCCGCGCGTCGCCCTGCTGAGCGAAGGCGGACTGATCAGGCCGCGCACTCGCGGCGCCAGATCGCGGGCGCCTTTCTCTTCATCGACGATCGCCAGCATTTGCGCCGCCAGCTCAGCGCCCAGCACCCGCGCCGCCGCATCGCGAGCCTCGCCGCTGCCCGTGGTGTGCAGCACCTGCCGCCCGTCGATCGTCAGCAAAAGGCGCAGTCGCGGATAGGCCAGCGCATAGGGATGCACGACCCCCGCGACCTGCACGGCCTCGGCGGCGGGCGAACGCAGGAACTTCAGCCGGGCGGGCTGGTTAGCGAAGAGGCCGCGCAGTGCCACGGTCGTGCCCTGCGCCTGGCCGGCGGCTTTGCGCTCGACGAGCCGCCCGTCGCGGAACAACGCCCGGCAGCCCACGCCTTCGCCCTCGGCATGGCTGCTGAACTGCACCTCGGCAGCCGCCGCGATCAGGCTGGGCAGCGCCTCGCCGCGGAAGCCCAGCGTGGTCAGTGTGGCCAGGTCGCCGGCGCTGCGCAGCTTGCTGGTGGCGTGGCGCTGGAACGCCGTTTCGACCTCGGCGGCCGGCACGCCGCGGCCGTCGTCGGAAACGCGGATGAGCTCCAGCCCGCCGCGCGCCAGCTCGATGCGGATCGCGCCTGCGCCGGCGTCGATCGCATTCTCGAGCAGCTCCTTCACAGCGGATGCCGGCCGCTCGATCACCTCACCCGCGGCGATCGTCGCGGCGACGTCGGGCGGCAGCACGCGGATGGACACGCCGGCGCTCCTTCTGGCCGAGTGTAGCACAGGCGTTCAACTTCGAATTCGTGCCACTTGACAAGCCCGCCGCGCGAGATATCGTAGTGCGACAACAGGCTGTCGCGATCGCGCCGCAGCGGACGTGCGCCGTGGTGCCGGCTCCCGGTCCTGACCGACGCGCCCCATCCGGCAGCGCCCGTAGCCGGCAACGTCTTCCTGCGCGCCAACCACGTCGCTACTCGCGGCGCGCGGCCTCGCGCAGCTCGTAGAGCCGGCGGATCGCGTCCAGCGGCGTGAGGGCGTCGATGTCAAGGGCGCGCAGCTCCTCGACAAGCGGCGAGGGCTGCGCCAAGAGGCTGAGCTGCACGCCGGTCGGCGCCCGCTGCGCGGCGCGGCCGTTCCGTCCGGCCGCGGCGCGCGGCGCTTCCAGCTCGGCAAGAATGGCCTCGGCGCGCTGCACCACGGCGCGCGGCAGCCCGGCAAGCTGCGCCACGTGTACGCGGTAGCTGCGGTCGGCGCCGCCGGGCACGATCGTGTGCAGAAAGACGACCTCGCCGTCCTCCTCGCCCACGGCCACGCTGCAGTTGCGCACGCGCGGCAGCGTCGCCGCCAACCGGGTCAGCTCGTGGTAATGCGTGGCGAACAGCGTGCGCGCCGCCGACCGCTCGCGGTTGTGCAGGTACTCGACCACGGCACGGGCGATCGCCAGCCCGTCGTAGGTGCTGGTGCCGCGCCCCACTTCGTCAAACACGATCAGCGAGCGCGGCGTGCAGTGGTTGAGAATCTGCGCCGTCTCCACCATCTCAACCATGAAGGTCGAGCTGCCGGCGGCAAGGTCATCCTGCGCTCCGACGCGGGTGAAGATGCGATCCGCCACGCCGATCCGCGCGGAACTCGCCGGCACGAAACTGCCGATCTGCGCCAGCAGCACGATCAGCGCCACCTGGCGCAGATAGGTCGATTTGCCGGCCATGTTCGGACCGGTGAGCACGATGATCTGCTCGCCGCCGGCGGACAGCTGCGCGTCGTTCGGCACGAAGGCGCCGGGCAGCACGCGCTCCACCACCGGATGGCGGCCGGCGCGGATCTCGATCGCGTCGCCGTCGTCTACCAGCGGCCGGCAGTAATCGTGCAGCGCCGCGATCTCCGCCAGGCCGGCGGCCACGTCCAGTTCGGCGATCGCCTCGGCGGCGGCGCGGATACGGCCGGCGTGCGCCGCCACCGCCGCGCAGAGCCCACGGAACAGCTCCGTCTCCACCGTCTCCAATCGCTCCTGTGCGCCGAGCACCCGGCCTTCGAGTTCCTTCAATTCCGGCGTGACGTAGCGCTCCGCGCCGGTCAGCGTCTGGCGGCGCTGATAGTCGGCCGGCGCCGCGTGCTTGTAGGCGTTGCTCACTTCGATGTAGTAGCCGAAGACGCGGTTGTAGCCGACCTTGAGCGAGCGGATGCCGCTGCGCTCACGTTCCCGCTGTTCCAGCTCGGCCAGCACGCCGCGGGCGTCGCGCGAGACGGCGAGCAATGTGTCAAGCTCCTGCGAGAAGCCCGCGCGGATCACTTCGCCTTGCCCGAGCGTGCCCGGCTCGTCGGCCAGCCCCGCGCCGATTATGTCCAGCGCTTCGGTTAGGTCCGGCAGCTTCGGCAGCGCCGGCGGCGGCTCGGCGGCCAGTCGCGCGCGGATCGCCTCGACCTGCTCCAACCCGCGCCGAAGCGTGGCAAGATCGCGCGGGCTGCCGCTGCCCGCGCCGATGCGAACCGTCGGCCGCTCGATGTCTCCGACACGGGCCAGGGCGCCAAGCAGGCTCGCTCGCGCCGCGCCGCGCGCGAACGCCCACTGCACCGCGTCAAGGCGCTGGTTGATTGCACCCACGTCGGTGAGCGGCCGGCCCAGCCGCCTGCGCAGCAGCCGCGCGCCCATCGGCGTCTTCGTGCCGTCGATCGCCGCCAGCAGCGAGCCGGCCTTGCCGCCGCTTCTGCCCGCTTCGAACAGGTCGAGGTTGCGCGCCGTCTGCGGATCGAGCGGCATCCAGCCCTGCGAGCTGCTCGTCGCGAGTTGCATCACCTGAGACAAAACGGCGGGCTGGTTCTCGGCCAGGTAGCGCAGGATCGCGGCGGCGGCGCAGATCGCAAGCGGCTTGCCGGCGCAGCCGAACCCTTCCAACGTCAACACGCCGAAGTGACGCAGCAGCTCGTCCTGCGCCCGCTCGTCGTCGAGCGCCGCGCCGCTCAGCGCCGTCGAGGTCGGCAGGCCGGCAGGCAATTCGGGAAGCGCTCCGCAGGTCAGCAGCTCGCGCGGGTCGAGTCGCAGCAGCTCCGCGCCAAGTTCGGCCGCATCCAGCTGGGCCGTGATGAACTGCCCCGTACTCACGTCGATGCTTGCCAGGCCGGCGCGTTCACCGTCCGAGACGGCCGCTGCCAGGTAGTTGTTGGCGCGCAGGTCGAGCAGTTGCTCGTCCAGCACCGTGCCCGGCGTGACCACCCGCGTGACTTCGCGCGGCACGAGGCCCTTGGTCGTGGCCGGGTCGGCCATCTGTTCGCAGACCGCAACCTTGTAGCCCCTGGCGATCAGCTTCGCCAGATAGGCATCGACGGCGTGATACGGAATGCCGGCGAGCGGCACGCGGAGGTCGCGGCCCAACACCTTCGAGGTGAGCGTGATCTCCAGCTCGCGGGCGCAGAGGCGGGCGTCGTCCTCAAACGTCTCGTAGAAGTCGCCGAGGCGAAAGAAGACGATCGCGTGCGGATAGCGCCGCTTCACGCCCAGGTACTGCCGCCAGATCGGCGTCGTCATGGCGACAGGGTACAGAGAAACCCGCGAGGAGCGTAGGGCGAAGGGCGAATTATGCCGAGGGGCGAGACCGCTACCACGGCTTCGGTCCGGGGTCGAGGCCGAGGAACACACGGCCGGCGATCGAGTAGAACTCGGGAGCGACGAGGACGCCGCCCGCGGCCACGGTATTCCATCCGTCGACGGCGACCGCATCCTGCCAGGCGCGCGCAGACGAAACCAGCGCCTCCGCGTTGCCCAGGCAGGTTTGCACTTCCGGCTGCCCGCGCAGCAGCGTTCGGGTGCCGCGTGGCATCTTCACCGTTGCTAACTCGGTGAAGGCGTCGATCGCCGCGCGGGCGATCCCGAGGGCGACCGCGCCGAAGTGCGGCCCTGCGAACATACTGCGGGCGTCCGATCGCGGCCCGGACCTTGGCGGCGCCCCCGGCGCTGGCGCAGGCGCCGCGAGTCCCGGCCAGCGATCGCCGAGTTCGACCGGCTGTGCCCGTCGCGCCGGAACGAAGACGCCGTCGATCGACCGAGCGTTGCCGCCGGTGCCGCGCAGTCCGGACACATGCCACGAGTGATGGATGGTGCAGTCGGGCGTGCGCACGAACACGCGGACGCGGACGGGCTGCCCGCTTTCATCCAGGCGCTGAGCTTCGCCGTCAAAGGCATCGCAGCCTTGAACCATCCAGTCCGACTCGGCCGAGCCGCTGCCGGCGAGCAGCGTCGAAGATTGCGGTGGGGCCGCGGAGGCGGACCGCCGGGATCAGTGCCCGGCAGCGGGCGCCGGCGCGGCGACGAGCGGCACGAGCGGCTCCGGCAGGGCGGTTACGCGCGGCCGGGCCATCGCGTCGACCACGCGGATGGCCGCGGGGCTGCGCTCTTTGCAGGCGCCGCACTTGATGCAGAGGCCCTGGTCGATCGCGTAGTGGCCGCCGCTCTCCTTGATCGCGTTGGTCGGGCAGATCGCGGCGCCCGCTGTGGCTTCCGTATCGCGCTCGGGGATCACTTCGTAGCGGATCAGGCCGCGGCAGACCTGAGCCGGGCAGCGCCGCTCCTGGATGTGGGTCAAGAACTCGTCCAGGAAGTTCTTGAGGCAGTTCTGCACGCATGTCGGCGCCGCCTGGCCGTGCACGCAGTTCGACCAGCGCAGCGTATCGACGATCAGGTGCAGCAGGTTGATGTCGCCCATGCGCCCGCCGCTGTCCTGGACGCGGCGCAGGATCTCGGTCATGCGCTGCGTGCCGCCGTGGCAGGTGGTGCAGCGGCCGCAGGACTCGTCCTCGGCGAACCAGGAGAAGTACTGGCAGAGATCGACAATGCAGGTCGTGTCGTCACAGAGGATCAGCCCGCCGGAGCCCATCAGCACGCCGAAGGCGCGGAACGGCTCCGGCTCGAGCACCAGGTCGATCCCTTCCTTCGGCAGGATGCCGCCGAGCGGCCCGCCGGGCTGAATCGCCTTCAGCGTACGCCCCGGGGGCACGCCGCCGCCGTTCTCGTAGAGGATCGCCTTGATCGGCGTGGCGAACGGCACCTCCAATACGCCCACGCGCTCGATGTCGCCGGAGAGGCTGACCATCTTGGTGCCGGGATTCTTCTCCGTGCCCCGCTGCCGGTACCAGTCGGCGCCGTTGCGGGTGATCAAGGGCACGTTCGCCAGCGTCTCGACATTGTTGACGTTGGTCGGCAGCCCCCAGAGGCCGGCGTTGGCGGGGAACGGCGGCTTGATCCGCGGCATGCCGCGCGAGTCCTGGATCGAGGAGATCAGGCCGGTCTCCTCGCCACAGACGTAGCTGCCGGCGCCGCGCACCACGCGGATCTCGAAGTTCAGGCCGCTGCCGAGGATGTTCTCGCCCAGCAGGCCGCGGTCGTGCGCCTGCCGCACCGCCTGCTGCACGCGCGCCACGGCGAGCGGGTACTCGTCGCGGATGTAGATGTAGCCGATCTCGGCGCCGCTCGCCTGTCCGGCGCTGATCATCCCTTCGAGGATCGGGTGCGGGTCGCCCTCCATCAGGTTGCGGTTGACGAAGGCGCCGGGGTCGCCCTCGTCGGCGTTGCAAATGATGTACTTCGGCGTGCGCCGCGCGACCTTGAGGAAGTCCCACTTGCGGCCCGTGGGGAAGGCCGCGCCGCCGCGGCCCCAGAGGCCCGAGTCGTTGATCAGCTTGATCAGCTCGTCCTGCGACATGGCCAGCGTGCGGCTGAGGCCCTGGTAGGCGCCGGCGGCGATCGCGTGGTCGATGTTTTCCGGGTCGATGATGCCGCAGACCGCCATCAAGTGCCGAACCTGGCCGCGCCAGAAGATGTGTTCCTCGATCGGCGCTACGCCGGGCACCGAGCCGCGGAGCGTGCCCACCGCCAGCTCTCCGCCGCGCTCGCCGCGCACGATCGTTTGCTCAAGCAAGCCTTCGACCCGCTCCGGCGTGACCTTGCCGTAGAGCACGCGCACCCCGTCGGGCCAGGTGACCGTGAGCATCGGCTCGACGAAGCAGAGGCCGTTACAGCCGGTGATGCCGATCTCGCACTCCAGTCCGCGCGCCTGCACGAGCGCCCGCGCCCGCGCCAGCGTCGCTTCGGCGCCCCAGGCGTTGCCGCAGGTGGCGATGCTGACCGCGACCTGAGGCTTCTGCGGCCGGTCCACTGCTGCCCAGGCCGCGTCGGCGGCCGCGCGAAGCTCTGCAAATGAAGCCATCTCTGTACTCGCATCGCCGGGAGGGACGGGGCCGGACGTACTGCCGCCGCGCAATTCCTCGCCGTCCGCTAGAGTTGGTAGTCGCCTGCCTTCAGTCGCCGCGCCAGCTCTACGGCGTCGGCCACCTGCAGCCGCCCGCGAACGGCGCCGTTGTACCAGATCTGCGGCGCGGCCTCGCAGGTGCCGTTGCATTGGCCCAGGTGCAGCCCCAGCGCGCCGTCCGGAGTCTCACCCTCCATGCCGACGCCCAGCACCGTCTCGAAGACGAGGCGGATGTTGTCGCCGCCCTTGAGCCGGCAGGCCGGGCCGCTGCACCACATCACCTGGTTGCGCGGCGGCGGCGTGGTGCGCAGCTCGGAGTAGAAGCTCAGCGCCCCGAACACCGCCGAGGCGTTCATGCGCAGCTTCTTCGCCACTTCGGGGATCGCGTCGGCGGGGACGTAGCCGAACTCGTGCTGGATCGCGTGCAGAGCCGCCAGCAGGTCGCCCTGATCGGGCTCGAACGGCGCCAGCAGCTCGCGGCAGCGTTGCAAAACCTTGAAATCGGGCATCCATCACCCCGGCGCCGGCCGGCGCTTGTTCCATCGGTCACGAGTATAGACGCGGCGCTGCGCACAGGCCAGAGGGCTCAACGGCCCCGCGCCAGGACGCCGCGGGCCACCCGGCCGGTCCGGTCAGCTCGCGGTCATGCCGCCGTCTACCGGCAAGGCGTGGCCGGTGACGAACGAGGCGCCGTCCGAACAAAGCCAGACCACGGCCGCCGCGATCTCCTCCGGCCGGCCCATGCGGTTCAGCGGGTGCGCGGCGTCGAGCTGCCGGCGGCGCTGGGGGTCGCCGCTGCCCAGCGCCCGCGCCACCATCGGCGTGTCGATCACGCCGGGGCAGACCGCGTTCACCCGGATCCCCTGCCTCGCGTACGCCAGGGCTGCGCTCTTGGTCAGGCCGACCACGCCGTGCTTGCTGGCGACGTAGCCGGAGAGGGTGGGCGAACCCTGCAGCCCGGCCACCGAGGCGGTGTTGACGATCGCGCCGCCGCCCTGCGCGATCATCTGCGGAATCTCGTACTTGAGGCAGAGGTAGACGCCCTTCAAGTTCACGGCGATCACACGGTCGAATTCGTCTTCGCCGTAGTCGACCGGCAGCGTCACCGGGCCTTCGATGCCGGCGTTGTTGTGGGCACAGTCGAGGCGGCCGTAGAGCGCGACGGCGCGGTCGATCAGCGCCTGCGCGTCCTTCGCCCGGGAAACGTCGCAGCGCACGAACGCGGCCGCGCCGCCGGTGTCCTCGATGCGGCGCACGGTCTGCTCGCCGCCCACCTCGTCCACGTCGGCGACCACAACCTTCGCGCCGGCTCGCGCAAAGGCGAACGACGACTCGCGGCCGATGCCAGAGCCGCCGCCGGTAACGAGCGCGACCTTTCCCGCGAGTTCGTCAACCATGCCCGGACCTCCGCGTTGGTTTTGTCACTGTGGCGTTGCCATTCGTCTGGGACGGCGGCGCGGTTGCATCGCTGCATCAGCGCCGGCCTCGCTGCATTACCAGATCGTGGCGCCGCCGTCGACGTTCAGCACCTGGCCGGTGATGAAGTCGGCGGCATGCGAAGCGAGGAAAACGACGGCGCCCTTCAAATCGTCCTCGCGACCCAGCCGGCCCTGCGGTGAGAGCGCGGTCATGCGATCTTCCACCGTCTTGACGAGGTAGTCGGTCATCTTCGTGGGGAAGTAGCCGGGCGCCACGGCGTTGACCTGGATGTTATATCGCGCCCACTTCACCGCCAGGTCGCGGGTGAGGGCATCGACGCCGCCCTTCGCCGCGTTGTAGGAGACGGTATCCTGCAGCTCCGGCGCGAGGCCGAGCTGGCCGGTGATCGAGCTGACGTTGACGATCTTGCCGCCGCCGCGCGCGATCAGGTGCGGCGCCGCCGCCTGCGACATCAGCCAGACGCCGGTAAGGTTGACGCGCAGCACCATCTCCCACTTGTCGAGCGGAAATTCGAGTGAGGGGGCGCCCCAGGACGTGCCCGCGTTGTTCACCAGGATATCGAGGCCGCCGAACCGCTCGACCGTGGCCTCCACGCTGCGCCCCACACCTGCGGACTCGCCCACGTCGGCCTCGAGCGCCAGCACGTCGATGCCGGCGTCGCGCAGCTCCGCCTCGGCCGGGTCAAGCCATTGCCGCCGCCGGCCGGTGATCGCGACCGCCGCCCCGGCTTCGCCCAGGCCACGCGCGATTTCCAAACCCAGCCCGCGCGAGCCGCCGGTGACGATCGCCACCATGCCCTTCAGGTCGAACAGCTCCTGCACCTTCATCGCCATCTCCGCCCGCCCCGTATGTCCGTCCACCGAGACGGTAGCGAAGCGCAGCCCTGCTCACAAGCGCGGGCGCGGCGACGGCCCATGCGCCGATTCTCCCAGGGATGTCGCGCGCTACGTGAGCCAGCGTGTGCGTGCCGCCGCCGGCGCCCGCCTGCCCTCGCGCTGCTGCGCGGCGTAGCCGAGCTGCACCAGGCCGACGATGCGCTTGCCCTCCGGCACGCCAAGCAGCGCGCGCGCCGGCGGATAGCCGATCACGCGGTTCGTACTCCAGAAGGCGCCGAGGCCCAACCCGCGTGCCGCCAGCATCAGGTTCTGGATCGCGGCCGCCGTCGCCGCGTAGTCCTCCTCGCGCACCGCCGGGTCGGCGTGCTCGGTCATGGCCACGGCGATCATCACCGGCGCCGCCAGCGCCTTCCGGTAGCCCTCGTCCGCCGCGCGGGTGACCTGGTCCTCGGAGAGCGTGCCTTGCGCCCGCAGTCCCGCCGCCGTCTGTTCGCGCCGCAGCGCTGCCAGCCGTTCCAGCGCGGCGCCCTGCACCACGACGAACTCCCAGGGCTCGGTCAGCCGGTGGTTCGGCGCCCAGACCGCGGCCTCGAGCACGCGTTCGATCAGCTCCCGCGGCACCGGGTCGGGGCGGTACGCCTTGATCGTCCGGCGCGTGTGAATCGCTTCGATCACGTCCACCTGATTCCTCCGCGGCGCAACGTCGGCCGCGACTCATTGTAGCGGCAGCGGTGTGCGGGCGAAGCGGCAGCGTTGGTCCGCCTCGCCGCCGGCCGTCGCGCGGCCAGACCGGCCGGCTGGGCGCGGTCTGAGAGGTCGGGCGCCGCTCGCTTGCTCGGGTCTGCATACGGCGCCGTGTCCGGCCGATAGCTC